>NZ_AP019810.1:2995000-3112343 GCF_013394305.1 Enterococcus mundtii
GAACAATATGCTCGACTCTTCAAATTGATCCATGCGCAAGAACGGATCGATATCAGACATAAATTAGGTGCAATGGCCAACTATTTAAAAATTCCACAAAAATTATTAATTTTTATGATACAGGTGTTTTTTGAGTTGAAGTTTGTTACAATAAACAATGGTGTTTTGGAGAAAGTCGCAGATCCGGCGAGTCATCTATTGACTGCAAGTGACCGCTATCAGGAGCGATTGAAAAAAATCAAATCAGAGGAATTCTTACTATTAAGTGACATTCCCACAATAAAAAAATGGTTAACAACCTAGGAGGAAACAATAAAGTGGATTTAAAAAATTATATTGCCAGTATTCCTGACTATCCGTCCAAAGGAATTATATTTAGAGATATCTCGCCATTGATGGCTGATGGAGATGCTTATCGTGAAGCAACGAAGCAAATCGTTGATTATGCGAAAGAAAAACGTATCGATATGGTCGTTGGACCAGAAGCACGTGGATTTATCGTAGGGTGTCCAGTGGCTTACGAATTAGGCGTGGGCTTTGCTCCTGTGCGTAAAAAAGGAAAATTACCTCGCGAAACGATCGAAGTCACTTACGGGCTTGAATACGGTACAGATACCTTGACGTTGCACAAAGATGCAATTCAACCAGGACAAAGAGTCTTGATCTGTGATGACTTATTAGCAACAGGTGGAACGATCAAAGCAACGATCGAATTGATCGAAGAACTTGGCGGAGTTGTTGTGGGTTGTGCCTTTTTGATCGAGTTGATGGATCTGCATGGTCGTGACAAAATCGAAGGCTACGACATGATTACTTTGATGGAGTATTAATCAAATAAAATATTGAACAGAAAACCCCCTTCCACAAACGGATGAATCGTTTGCGGAAGGGGATTTTCGTTGGATGAGTAGCCTCAATTTATTGATGGAACAAATGTGTGCAAGGAGTAGGTAGTCAGTTTGTCGTTAAAAAAAGCAAACGAGCGATCATCGTTTGCTTGGACGGATTTTTCATAGAAGCGATCTTATTTACTTTTACGAGTGCCTGGAGCTGTAATAGGTTTCGTGATAGAAGGAGTCTTCATGGGATTGACGACGTTGTGATTGACGGTATTTTTTTTCATCCCACAACATAAACCACAATGTAAATAAAGGAACAAAAACCAACAGCGCTGTACGTAGACCAAAATTACCAATAATAATACCTAAAAACAAAACGATCAATACTAAACCAAAACGTCTCATTGATTTCATGATTTTCACCTCTTTATAGAATGCGAACAAAAGTTCGTATCATTAGTATACGAACTTTTGTTCGGTTTGTAAAGAGGGAAGTTTAAAAAGAACAAAGATATCTACTAAAAGAGGAAAAGACGAGCTTGAGATCATGATCTCAAGCTCGTAAATAAATAACTGAATTTTCTTTTTTATCAATAAATATGACTACGGTACAGACCAACGACACGACCTAAGATCGACACCTCATCTAAAATGATCGGTTCCAGTAAATCATTCTCGGGTTGCAAACGGAAATGATCTCTTTCTTTATAGAACCGTTTGCAAGTTGCTTCGTCTTCTGCAGTCATCGCAATCACGATATCACCATTTTGTGCAGTTTCTTGTTTACGGACAATGACATTATCGCCATCCAATATCCCAGCATTGATCATACTTTCTCCTCGGATCGTCAACATGAACAGACTGCCTTCTTCTGAGGAAAGGTTTGGTGGGACTGGAAAGAAGTCAGAAGCTTCCTCGACAGCTAGTATCGGCTCTCCGGCAGTAACAACGCCGAGAACAGGGATCGTCGTTGGGCGAATCCCAATTTTTGATAATCCTTGTTGCGTCAATTCGATTGCACGTGGTTTCGTAGGGTCTCTTTGAATAAAGCCTTTTTTCTCTAATCGGGCAAGATGACCATGGACTGTCGATGTGGAAGAAAGCTGAACAGCTTCTCCGATCTCACGGACAGTCGGTGGATAGCCTTTTTGGGTCACTTGTTCGTGAATATATCGTAAGACTTCGATTTGTCTTGTTTCAGTTTGTCGGGCCACAAGGTACACCTTCTTTCACTTGATAAATAGATAGTACCATAGAAAATACATGATTTCAAACAAATGTTCGCATTAAAGACTATTGATGTAGTTGTTTTTTTTTCGTTTTTTATATAAGATGTAGGAGAAGCAAAAGCGAGGAGGAATAGTTGTGTTATCGCCTGAAAAAATCGAACGTATCAATCAGTTAGCTAAAAAGAAAAAAGCAGAAGGATTGACACCAGCTGAAGTCAAAGAGCAAAAGGAATTACGAGAAGCATATCTGACAGCCTTTCGTTCTGGCATGAGACATCATATTGAAGGGATGAAAGTGGTTGATCCCGATGGAAATGATGTCACACCAGATAAATTGAAAGAAATCCAGAAGAAAAAAGGCCTCCACGACCGAAATAGCAAGTTTTAGTAAAAAAAACTAAAAGTCGTTGCTTTTTCAGAGGAGATACTATAAAATTAGAAGTAGAAATATAGGTAAAAAAAACCTAAATTACAGGAGGGGTTACATTGTTTGATAAAATTGATCAGCTTGGTGTGAATACGATCCGTACATTGAGTGTCGATGCAGTACAAAAAGCAAATTCAGGACATCCGGGGTTACCAATGGGTGCCGCGCCAATGGCTTATGCCCTTTGGACGAAACACTTGAAAGTGAATCCGAAAACTTCTAAAAACTGGGCAGACCGTGACCGTTTTGTCTTATCTGCGGGACATGGTTCAGCGATGTTGTACAGCTTGTTGCACTTAGCAGGGTACCAAGTGACGATTGATGACTTGAAACAATTCCGTCAATGGGAGTCAAAAACACCAGGACACCCTGAGGTCAACCATACGGACGGCGTCGAAGCAACGACTGGTCCGTTAGGACAAGGGATCGCAATGGCTGTGGGGATGGCAATGGCAGAAGCGCATCTAGCAGCGACCTACAACAAAGATCAATTCAACGTCGTTGATCATTATACCTATGCGTTATGTGGCGATGGCGACCTGATGGAAGGTGTGTCTCAAGAAGCAAGTTCGATGGCTGGACATATGAAATTAGGAAAATTAATCGTTTTATACGATTCAAACGATATTTCTTTAGATGGACCAACCTCAAAAGCCTTCACTGAAAATGTTGGCGCACGCTATGAAGCTTATGGTTGGCAACATATCTTGGTCAAAGACGGCAATGATTTGGAAGCTATCTCAAAAGCAATTGAAGAAGCGAAAGCCGAAACAGACAAACCGACATTGATCGAAGTGAAAACGGTCATCGGATTTGGTGCACCAAACCAAGGAACTTCTGCGGTTCACGGCGCACCACTTGGCTTAGAAGGCATTCAAAAAGCTAAAGAGATCTATGGTTGGGAATACCCTGACTTTACCGTACCAGAAGAAGTGGCGGAACGCTTCCGTCAAACGATGGTTGAAGAAGGCGAAAAAGCTGAAAATGCTTGGCGTGAGATGTTCGCAGCATACAAAGCAGCGTATCCAGAATTAGCGCAACAATTCGAAGATGCTTTTGCTGGGAAGTTACCAGAGAATTGGGATGCCGAACTTCCAACGTACGACGAAGGTGAAAGCCAAGCGAGTCGTGTCTCAAGTAAAGAAGTTATCCAAGAATTATCAAAAGCGATCCCAAGCTTCTGGGGTGGTTCTGCCGATCTATCTGGATCAAACAATACGATGGTGACAGCAGACAAAGATTTCACGCCTGAACACTATGAAGGCCGCAATATTTGGTTTGGTGTTCGTGAGTTTGCGATGGCATCAGCGATGAACGGGATCCAATTGCATGGTGGTACCCGGATCTATGGGGGAACATTCTTTGTCTTTGTCGATTACTTGCGACCAGCTGTGCGTTTAGCAGCGATCCAAAACACGCCAGTTATTTTCGTCTTGACCCATGACTCTGTGGCAGTTGGTGAAGATGGCCCGACGCACGAGCCAGTGGAACAATTGGCTTCGGTTAGAAGTATGCCAGGTGTCCATGTCTTACGTCCGGCGGACGGGAACGAAACTCGTGCGGCGTGGAAAGTTGCGATGGAATCGACAGATACACCAACGATCTTAGTCTTGAGTCGTCAAAATCTACCAGTTCTTCCAACAACAAAAGAAGTGGCGGATGATATGGTTAAAAAAGGTGCCTATGTCTTGTCTCCAGCTAAAGGGGAACAACCAGAAGGAATCTTGATCGCGACAGGTTCAGAAGTGGATCTAGCGGTCAAAGCGCAAAAAGTATTAGCGGAACAAGGAAAAGATGTCTCAGTGGTTTCTATGCCAAGTTTTGATTTGTTTGAACAACAATCTGCAGAATATCAAGAAAGTGTCTTGCCAAAATCAGTGACGAAGCGTGTTGCGATTGAAGCGGCTGCTTCATTTGGATGGGAACGTTATGTAGGAATCGAAGGTCAAACGATCACGATCGATCACTTTGGTGCTTCTGCTCCTGGAAACAAAATACTTGAAGAATTTGGTTTTACAGTAGATAATGTAGTTAACGTCTTCAATCAATTATAGACAAATACTGAAAGCAGTTCGATTGGAGTGCTTGGAGATTTTTTCCAAGCCTCCAATTTTCTATTTTTTTAGGTACAAATTAGTAAAAAGGGATAATTGTCGTTACTTTTGTGTTACTTTTTGATTACGTGAAGATTACAAAAAGTAAATAATTGAAGATTCGTTTGAGTTTCAATAAAATAAAACGTATAATTTAAATGATTAAGTTTCGTTTAAGAGGAAGTTTTATTTACTGTTTCATTTGAGGAGGAATTTGAATGCAAGAGCTGAGAACCCGTAGCGCTCGACACCATAGGCCCAAAAGGAAAATGACCATCAATAAAAAAGCCATTGCACCTTTAGTGGGGACAAGCCTATTAGTTGGGCCAATGTTGGTCACAGCAACACCACAAACTGTACGTGCGGATGAGTTAGATGTCGCATCTTCTGCCGATCCGCAAGCATTTATCAATCAAATCGGATGGGCTGCTTCTGAAGTTGCAGCAAGCAATGACTTATATGCATCTGTCATGATTGCACAAGCATTACTTGAAAGTGCTTATGGTACATCTGGATTATCAAGTGCACCATATTACAACTTATTTGGAGTCAAAGGTAGCGCAGGTCAATCTGTGGTATATATGAATACGCAAGAATATTTGAATGGTCAATGGGTAACGATGAACGAACCTTTCCGTCGCTATTCATCTTATTGGGAATCATTCCAAGATCATGCGAATGTTTTACGATCTACTAGCTTTTCGACAGGCGATTATCATTATTCAGGTGTATGGAAAAGTAATACAACCAGCTATTATGATGCAACAGCTTATTTAACTGGACGTTATGCAACAGATCCTAATTACGCATACAAATTAAATGAATTGATCAGCACATATAATCTGACTCGCTTTGATACACCATCAACTGGTTCAACAACAACTAGTACGACAAGTACCACAACGACCAGTACGACAACCTCTACAACGACTACGACAAGTAGTAACCAAACTTATACTGTCGTCTCTGGAGATACACTTTGGGATATTGCTCAAAAATTTGGTATGTCCGTCGATGATCTGATGGCAAAAAATGGCATGACGATGTCAAATTATTCATTATTGGTTGGACAAGAAATCAATGTCTAACTTTATATCAACTTAAAAATAGGGCTCTTTGTCAATAAGGACTGATGAGTTGTGCAAAATCAAATCTGGGTCAGAATGAACCTCATTCTGGCTCAGATTTTTTGTTATCTTACTTTGATTAATTGATTGATCAAAAAGATTCTAATTCTCATGTTCTCGAATGATTTAAATCCGTAGGATACTCGTTTCATTGTCTTTATGTGGGTATTCTTCGCTTCTATTTTTCCATTGGAATAAGGATAGATCATTGCGTTGGTGATGCCTTCTTCATAGGTCAGAAGGTTTTGAAGCTTTTCCCGAAAGCTGTCATCCAACGTTTCGGGAAGTTCTGCTAATAAGGAGAAAAATAAGTCAGGGTCTTTGTCTCGAAAGGCTTCAACTAATTCATGAAAAAAGGGATACGCCTCCTTTAGGGGCGTAGAAAACTCAAGCAATCGATCAATCATCATTGCTTCAGTAAGAAATGGGTATTTTGGTGCTCGGAAACTTTTCCATGTTTTGTATTCATAATGGTTGATGTTTGCACGATTTTTTAGCAAAAAGCGCCAGTTCTTTTTCAGTTTTTCTGCCTGGCTTTTCTGTCCTGCTTTACGAAGTTCATTCATTTCACGGATACGCAACTCATTGAACGCTTGATTCATGTGTTTGACAATATGAAACCGATCAATCACTATTTTCGCATTTGGCAGAACACGTTTGGTGAGCTGGAAGTAGGCGGCGTTCATGTCTGTCACCAAGAATTCTACTTCTTCTGGATTGGTACACTTTAAGAAATAGCTTGTTAATCGAGGTAATTTACGCGTAGGCAAAACATCTATTAATTTTCCTGTTTCGCCATCTGCGCAAATAAAGCTCATTTTATCTTCTATGGAAGCATGCGAACGAAATTCATCAACCATCAATACTCTTGGGAGAATCTTCTTAGATTGCTTTGGTAAATAGCTTTTAAACTCTTTCAATGTACGAATAACAGTGGTCAAAGATACCTGACAGCTTTTCGCAATAAAAGATAAAGATACTTTTTCAGTCAGTAAAGAAGCAATTTTATATCTAACATGATTTGCGATTGAATGTCTGGATTGGACAAAATAACTTTGAGCAGTCCAATGGGTTCGGCAGTTTTTACAGGTATAGCGCTGCTTTTTTAGGCGCATAACCAAAGGCATATGATTGTATTGTTCAAAACGGACAATCGTTTCTTTTTTTCCATTTTTCACTATAATTGCTTTCCCGTTTCCATCTACCACAGTAGAACCACAACTTCTACAAGCACGAGGAGTAGGCGAGAGAACAGCATCGACGACCAACGTCTTTTTCTTCTGAAGGGTCTCGTAAGAGACCTCTGTAATCATCAAATCTTTCTCTATTATTCTCAGCATTTTTTTGATAGAATCATTCATATAGCATATCGTCCTCTCAGTTGTTTATTTTGTGGTGATTTAATCATACTAGAGAACGATATGTTTTTTAATACCTAAAATGAAAATGGGACTGAAGAATCAATTCTGATTCATCAGTCCCATAAATTATAGAGCCAAAAATAGAGGCATATCATTGGATATGCCTCTATTTTTTGCTTCTCCAGTAAGAATCACTCGCAGAAGTACCTCTTTTGTATTATGATTAATAGAGAAGCAAATGAAGGGGGAAAAAACATGACACAGATTTATCAGTCGATCACAGAATTGATCGGTAAAACACCTATCGTTCGATTAAATAAGATGGTTCCAGAAGGAGCTGCGGATGTTTTTGTTAAATTGGAATTCTTCAATCCAGGTGGCAGCGTGAAAGACCGTATTGCCTTGAATATGATTGAAAAAGCAGAACATGATGGAATATTGAAACCGGGTGATACAATCATTGAACCAACTTCAGGGAACACTGGTATTGGTTTAGCGATGGTCGGTGTAGCAAAAGGATATCATGTGAAACTTGTCATGCCTGAAACGATGAGTATCGAGCGTCGCTTATTGATGAAGGGCTACGGAGCAGAACTAATTTTGACTCCAGGGACAGAAGGCATCAGTGGTTCAATCAAAGAAGCAAAACGTCTGGCTGAAGAAAATGGGTATTTCTTGCCTCTGCAATTTGAAAACCCAGCTAATCCATTAGTTCATGAAAAAACGACTGGTCCAGAAATCCAAGCGGCGTTTGGTGTGAATGGGTTGGATGCGTTTGTCGCAGGAATCGGTACTGGTGGAACGATCACCGGTGCGGGACACGAATTAAAACGGATCAATCCAGCGCTTAAGATCGTTGGGGTTGAACCAGCCGAATCTGCCGTTTTAGAAGGAAAAGAACCTGGTCCACACAAAATCCAAGGCATCGGAACAGGGTTTGTTCCGGATACGTTAGATACGAATGTATATGATCAAGTCTTATCAGTATCTAGTGAGCAAGCAATGATCGCAGCTCGCCGTATGGGGCAAGAAGAAGGTATCTTAGTGGGTGTTTCTGGAGGAGCTGCAGTTGAAGCTGCACTTAATGTAGCTAAAGAACTAGGTGCTGGAAAAAAAGTTCTTGCGATTATTCCTGATAACGGAGAACGTTATTTGTCTACTCCTTTGTATCAGGATATGTAAGTCTACGTGAAAATCTGAATAAAAAGTGTGAAATAATGGTGAAACATCTGTTATTTTACACTTTTTTTGCATAAAATAGGCAAAATTATAAAATTCTTTTCTTTTTCTTTCCATAATATGTAGATATAAAAAAATAAAAATAGTATGATAATAAAAGAACAATAAGGTGGGGTTTTGTTTATATGGAAAATAAAAAAGTAGAAGCGGCGATCGAGCAGCTGAAAAAAGAAAATATTCGGATTACGCCGCAAAGATACGCAGTTTTAGAGTATCTGATTGAGCATCGTTCGCATCCAACTGCAGATGAAATCTACAAGGCGCTTGAGCATCGCTTTCCTAATATGAGTGTTGCTACAGTTTACAATAATTTACGATTGTTCACATCGATCGGGTTTGTTCAAGAAATGAAATATGGTGATGCATCAAGCCGATTTGATTTTAGTTCACAAAGACATTATCATGTGATTTGCCAAAATTGTGAGACGATCGTCGATTTTCATTATCCAGGGCTAGAAGATATTGAAATGGCGGCGGGGCGCTTAACTGATTTTGAAATCCATGATCATCGTTTAGAATTATATGGGCTATGTCCGAATTGCAAAAAATAAATCGTGCGAACATCTGAAACATCGATAAGGTCAAATGACTTTGTTGATGTTTTTTTGTCTTTTATTTGTGACGTGTAGAAAAACATGGAATACCTACTCCTATGAAACTAAGAGGAAAACACACTAACAGTTTTAAGAAAGGTGAAAATATTTATGCGATTTTTTATGCGATTTCGTATTCATTCACAAGCATAGAGGTGTTAGTTTAAAATATCACAAAAAGAACGTTTGTTTATCAGCGTTTTAAATCGAAAATGCGCAAAATATGATAAGTAAGCACTTGTGAATTCACAAGCATAAAACTGTTGGATACGTTTTAATTTTGCTATAGTAAAAATTGTCAAAGGACAAATCGTTTATCGGAGGGACACACATGAAAGTAGTAGTAATCGGCTGTACCCATGCAGGAACAGCAGCAGTAAAAAGCATCTTAAAAAACAACCCAGAAGCAGATGTTACAGTTTATGAACGTAACGACAATGTTTCATTTTTATCTTGTGGGATCGCATTGTATGTTGGAGGCGTCGTGAAAGACCCAGCAGGCTTGTTCTATTCAAACCCTGAAGAGTTAGCTTCGTTAGGTGCGAAAGTGAAAATGGAACATGATGTCACTGATGTTGACACAGAAAACAAACAAGTCACAGCGAAAGATTTAAAAACTGGCGAAACTGAAACAGTTTCTTATGACAAATTAGTAATGACTACTGGTTCATGGCCAATCATCCCGCCAATCAAAGGGATCGAATCTGAAAATATTCTTTTATGTAAAAACTATAATCAAGCAAACGAAATCATTGCTAAAGCAGAAGAAGCGAAGAAAGTAGTGATCGTTGGTGGTGGTTATATTGGGATCGAATTAGTCGAAGCGTTTGTCGAGTCTGGCAAAGAAGTGACATTGATCGATGGTTTAGATCGTATCTTGAATAAATATCTTGATAAACCATTTACGGATGTGTTAGAAAAAGAATTGGTTGATCGTGGAGTTACTTTAGCTTTAGGTGAAAACGTTTCTGAGTTCATTCCAGATGAGAATGGTAAAGTAAAACAAGTAACTACAGCTAGCCAAACATTTGATGCGGACATGGTTATTTTGTGTGTTGGTTTCAGACCAAATACAAAATTAGTAGAAGGTAAAGTAGAAACATTGCCAAACGGCGCAATCAAAGTAAATGAGTACATGCAAACAAGCAATCCAGATATTTTTGCAGCGGGCGATTCAGCAGTTGTCAATTATAACCCAAGTGGTACGCAAAACTACATTCCTTTAGCAACAAATGCGGTCCGTCAAGGATTGTTAGTAGGAAACAATTTAACAGAGCAAAAAATGGCTTATCGTGGAACACAAGGAACTTCTGGTTTGTACTTATTCGGTTGGACGATCGGTTCAACAGGTGTAACAACAGAAAGTGCCCCAATGAATAACTTGGATGTCCAAGCAACACTATTTGAAGATAACTATCGTCCAGAATTCATGCCAACGACTGAAAAAGTCATGATGGAATTAGTATATGAAAAAGGAACAAATCGTATCGTAGGCGCACAATTCATGTCTAAATACGACATCACTCAATCTGCTAATACGATGTCATTAGCGGTTCAAAATAAAATGACTGTTGAAGACTTAGCTCTTTCTGACTTCTTCTTCCAACCTCATTTTGACCGTCCTTGGAACTACTTGAATCTTCTTGCACAAGCAGCTCTAGGAGAAATCGAGACAGCTCAATAATTGGTCAAAGCGTCATAGACGAGCCATCTGGAAGCAATATTGTTTCCAGTTGGTTCTTTTTTTTGGAACTCAACTGGCTATTTAAAGGTCAAAATTTTTTATTGACACTTTTTGTTTTATTTCTCACGAGACAGGAATGGTTTGTTGCAGACTTCACCAGTTGCAATTAGTTGTTTTCCTTTGTTTTTTTTGTCAAAATAATAGATGTAATTAATTTCCAACAAAGCAGATGTAGTGAGTTGGACTAGAGGAGGATCATTATGGAAAAAGAATATTTTGTACAACAGGATAATTTTATTGAAGATTATAAAAAAGTGACAGGGAATGAAACGATCGATATCGATTCTTTAGCAGAAGAAGTGATCAATCAATTAAATGAAACTCAAGCAGAAGAATTCGTTTTATCTGGAGATGAGACAACAGATGGTGAGGACCATCAATTTCCGTTTAGTCGACGGATCTATACCGATGAAAATGATGGAACATTGAATACAGAGTATACGTATGAAGGACAACCATACGAGCTACGAACGGATGACGAAGTACAATAATAAACGTTCTATCGAGCGTGAGCGTCATTCTCTAAGCTGCTTGTAGATTAGATATGAGACCTTTTCATAGAGGAGAGCATATACTAATACAAGCAGCCTTTTTTTCTAGCATACATATATTCCGAAAAGTGAAAACTAAATATAAAAACCACTAAAACATTTTAAAAAAATTCAAATAATCCTTTCTTGCTTCAATTCTTGTTTTTACGTATACTAATTTTAAAGAGAGGGATAATAATGTTGAATTTAGAAAACTATTTAAAAGCTGGTCAAACGATCGTTTCCAATCTTTTGCTTAAAAATTATCATCGTATCGGCTTACAAGCAGATGAATTTTTATTTATATTACAGTTGCATATGGCACAATCAGAAGGAGATTCATTCCCGGATCTGATGAATATTTCCCAGAATATGGGCGTTAAGCAAGAAAAAGTTTTTCAAATTTTGAATCGATTGGTCAGTGGTCATTTCATAGCGATCGAAACTACACTTATTGATGGACGTAAAGCGGATCGCTATGATTTGACACCAACGTATGTGCATTTAGAAAGATTATTAGAAAAAGACTCTCTAAAGCAAGAAGAAGAAGTCCAAGAAAAAACGACACGTTCAGTCTATCAATTATTTGAACAAGAGTTTGGACGGCCCTTATCCTCTATTGAATTCCAACGGATCGGACAGTGGTTGGAAGAGGACCATTATCATCCGGAGATTTTGAAATTAGCTTTACGGGAGGCTGTATTGAACCAAGCGTATAGTTTCAATTATATCGACCGTATCTTATTATCTTGGGAACGGAAAAATTTAAAAACCAAACAGCAAGTAGAAGAAGATCAAAAACGCAGAAAGCAGCAACTGCTTCAAAAAGAAATCGATCAGCCAGCCCAACAAGAAGAGCTGCCAAAAGTATCATTAAAGAATTGGCTGGAAGAATGGGAGTAATATGTTAGGTAAACAACGTACAATGGAAGCTTTTGAGAAAATGTATGAGATGTTTCCAGAAGCGCATGGAGAATTACAACATAAGAATCCTTATGAATTATTGATTGCCGTCATTTTAAGTGCACAAGCGACAGATGTTTCGGTCAATAAGGCAACACCTGCTCTATTTCAGGCTTTTCCAACTCCTGAGGCGTTAGCTAAAGCCCCACTAGAAGAGATCATTCCTAAAATAAAAACAATTGGATTGTATCGGAATAAAGCGAAAAACATTAAAGCATGTGCGCAACAGCTGATTGATCATTTTGAAGGACAGGTCCCTCAGACAAGAGAAGAGTTGGTCTCATTACCTGGTGTGGGTAGAAAAACAGCAAATGTGGTGCTTGGGGATGCATTTGGGGTGCCAGCTATAGCAGTTGATACTCACGTAGAACGTGTGACGAAACGACTAAGAATCTGTAAATTGGATGCGTCAGTACAAGAAGTTGAACAAACATTGATGAAAAAGGTGCCGGAAAATTTATGGGTAAAAACGCATCATACATTGATTTTCTTTGGACGGTATCACTGTACTGCTAGAAGTCCCCGCTGTGAAGTATGTCCTTTACTGGATATGTGCCAGGATGGCAAAATGCGAATGAAAAATCCTGCAAACAAACACTTAAAATAAGAAAGAAGAGGTCATGACAGAAGTGTTTAGCCTCAATCAATAAGGCACCATCCACGAAAATTGTTCGTCCAATTTTTGTGGATGGTGCCTTATTTCTGAATTAGTTACTTTTATTCTTGCCATTTATTCGATTTTTGAATATGTGAGCGGAGGAAAATCCCACTTTTTTTTGTAAAGAAAAAAATGTTGAGAAAAACACATGAGAGTAAAAGAATAAATAATTGTTTATAACATTACGAGCAAATTTGCTGAATGATACAAACGAGAATTATTTCGACGAAATAAATAATAAAGGATTATCAGGATAATAAAATAAATCAGTTATTTTATTATAATGTTTTTATAAAATATGTATGTTTGAATTAGGCAATTATAACACATTTAATTTATTTATTTTGTTTTAAGTATGTTATATTTTTAGTTTTAAATAAAAGAGTTTTCTGTTAGAATTTAATTATAGAGGAGGAATTATATGATTAAAAAAACATTACTTTTATCAACTTTAGTTTTAACGATGGCTGGATGCGCTACATCTGCCCAAGGAGAAGACTCAACTAGTACAACAAATGAGACACAGAAGGAAACACCGGTCATTACTCTTTCGGATGTAGAAGAAGCACAACAAGAATGGGCAGAGAATATTATTGCGATTGGTGAAGCTAGTTTGGAAAGTGACGAAAAAGCCGAAGAAAAAGCGCTTGAGACACTGGAAAATCTATATGCTTACGATGACGGTCAAGTGCTCTTCAAACCAACGAAAGCTGCGGAAGTACCATTTCGTGGAACAAAAGATGAAGCACTATCTTATTTTGTTGGTGGGGACATCGCAGAAGATGGTGGATTTGCCTTAGAGCCTTGGACAGATATCCGCTTTGATAATCACGATACGATCTTGAACGGTGATACAGCGATTTCTTCAGGTGTATATTACTTTACTTCAGGGGAGACCAACCAAGAAGTCAAAGTTGAATACACATTTGGTTATATCATGGATGAGGATGGCGACTTGAAAATCCAGTTACATCACTCAAGTGTGCCATTCGGATAAGAAAAAGATGTATGGCTAAATCAACAAAAATGGCTGACTATCCTGCTTGATCTTATAACGCTTCCACCATGTAAGAGTGATACATAATGTAGGGTAGTCAAACGAATCATCGAAATAAATTATAGGCACCAACTGAAATGATTTTAAGCAATATTTGTAAAACAATTGGAGGATCAAACGAGGTAACTCATTGGTTCTTCAGTTTTTTTTGCTAGGTATCGTATGTAAAAAATCAATAAATTTCTTTTAAATTTATTGGTATAAAATAAATTCAAGAATATAATTATTGGAATTTTACGCATAAATATTCTAATATTAGATTGTACTTGTATTTTTATAATAGTTATTTTAGGTTATCTTTAAAAGAGAGCGAAATTTTACTCTGTTTTCATGTCAAATAATTACTATAAAACAACAAGTATCTTTTGTTTTCTAAATAGTAAGAATATTTTTGCTATTTAAAAATGACAGAAAAAGATTGAGGTGATGTTATACTATTTGAATTTTTACATTTCAACTATAGATTGAGGAGAAAATAAATATGCTGCCAGATAAATTAATATTATTATTCATTACAAAAACACAATTTTTACAAATGAAGGTATTAAAAGAAATGAAACATGGAGCAGTCTCAATAAAAAAGCTGGAAGATGAAATGGACCTAACAAAAAGACAAGCAAGGAAGATACTTCAAAATTTGATGAGAGAGTATGATGAAAGTGAAATTTCAAAAAAAACGCACACCTCTTTGATTCTAGATAAAGATGAATTGCGCTGTATGCCACAACTAACCGATACGGAATATCTCGAATTGATCAGTATTTTTCAAGAAAGATATTTTGCAGAGTCAAATTTGTATCAGACATTGTTATATGTGTTGGAAAAAAGGAAATTCAGTGTTTCAGATATCGCAAAATATCTAATCTATAGTGAGTCACATGTATACAAACTTTTAGGAAAGTTGAAAGAATTGTTTCAATTACTAAAAATTGATATTCGATTGATGAAGGTCAATGAAACATTGATTGAGTTAACAGGTAGTGAATCTACTATACGTATGTTGCATTATCTGGGAATTGCAGTCATTTCAAAAGGAAACTATTGGTTGTTCAAAACGATTACACAAGAAGAAGTAATCAACTTACGCTTATCCATCAACTTTGATCATTACCAAAATTTATCTCCGCTAGGGAAAAAGCGTATCAACTATTTATTAGCGGTTAGTTTGATATCATTGAAAAATGGGTACCAAATCCAGGATCTATCCTCAGAACTCGTGGAGCTGGGAGAAACAGTCTATAAGGAGGAGATGGATGCGTGTTTAGAAAAGCTGACTGTCAAAAAGATGATAGATGGCACAAATGCACGAAATGAATGTATCCATTTCGCCTTTCTATCCAACTATTTTGCACAAGATTTAAATAAGAAAGAAGAAAAAGAAGAACTGGGAAGAAAGCTAGGGGAGCTAAAGAAGAATTCAATCGTCACCAAATGTAAAAAATTACTCACGTGCATGATTGATTACTTTCATATACCAGAAACGATTTTTTACCAACTACTCTATTATTTGACAAACAAATTAGTCACTATCCATCATTTGGAATTATATAAATTTATGCCTATATATCATGATGCATTACCAACAAATCGTTATGGAGCCTATATAGAGCGTTGCATCGATAAAAACTTAAAATCTTACCAAAATGAGCCTTCTTACCATCACATCAAAAATAGTTTTGTGCAAGTCATCTTAGGAAGCTTGGCCTCCAACAGTCTTAAATCTGAACATAAAGTTTATGTGGAATTTTTTAACCTTCCAGAATCTAAAAATATAGTCGAAAATGTTATTACTCATTACTACAATAATAAACGAATAAAAATCGTAGAATCGTATGATCATGCTGATATCGTTATTTCGGATACCTATGGATACGAAGATAAAGATTTATTTTATTTTAAGCATATCTCAGATAAGGATTCATGGACGAGGTTGGGATCGTATTTTAATAAAGTCATCGTAAATACGTACAAATTTTGACCACCGATTGACTAAATAACATAATCAGATATGACAAATCGAAGTTATTTGCTAAATCTGTTTATCATCTCTTGGTTTAAATGAACAATAAATGAATAATAGTTTTGATTTTCACAATAAATAAACACTTATTTATAAAGGTTTGTGTTTATTTTATATGTTATTTTGTGATTGATTGAACAATGAAAGCGTGCTATTTTTAAATAAGTTATTATGTTATAAAAATAATGTAACAAAAAAATATTGGAAGGAAGGTATGATATGAAAAAAAGATTATTGGGTAGTGTTGTTTTGGTTTTAAGTCTAGGAGGAATAATTTTTGGTGCGACAAAAGATGTTTCTGCACATGGGTATGTAAGGGAACCAATTAGTCGAGGATACCAAGGGTCATTAGATGCTCGCACCAACTGGACTGCAGCATTTCAGAAATATGGGGCAGTGATCAATGAGCCACAATCTTTAGAAGCATTGAAAGGCTTCCCAGCAGCAGGACCAGCGGATGGACGAATTGCTTCTGCAAATGGTGCATTAGGTTTTGAGTTAGATCAACAAACAGCAACTTTATGGACAAAGCAAGATATCAGTACTGGTCCTAATAATTTCACTTGGCATTTTACGGCAAATCACCGGACCGCGAAATATCATTACTACATCACGAAAAATGGTTGGGATCAAAACAAACCACTTGCGAGAGAGGATCTAGAGTTATTATCGGAAATCGATGGTGGCGGACAATCTTCTGCGAATATTAGCGCAACGCACACAGTCAATATTCCAGAAGACCGAATGGGGTATCACGTTATTTTAGCAATTTGGGATATTAGTGATACTGCGAATGCTTTTTACAATGTGATCGATGCGAATATCAAGAGTAATGGAGCAATACCAGTCGTACCAAATAAACCAACGAATGTCAGAGCAGTGAATACGACAAAACAGTCAGTCTCACTTTCTTGGGATGCACAAGCAGCTGTTGAAAAATACAATGTGTATCGTGACGGTCAACTGATTACTACAACTTCTGCGAACAACTATCAAGATAATCAATTAACAGCAAATACCACGTATAAGTACGAAATCGAAGCAGTATCGTTTACCGGACAAGTATCTGAAAAAAGTGATGCGCTTCAGGTAACAACGTTAGCAGATAACGAAGTAGAAGTGCCAACAAGACCAGGTAACTTACATTCAATGGGGGAAACGATGAACTCAATCTCATTGATGTGGAATCCTTCGAGCCACTCTGCAGGAATCAAAACATATGAAATCTATAGAGATGGCCAATTAGTTGGTAAAACTGCAAATACCACTTATCTAGATACTGGGTTGAATGCGGGGGCTCAGTATACGTATACGATCAAAGCAGTGAGCAATGATTCTATTCGATCAGAGGCAAGCAATCGCTTAGTGATTTCAACAAAAACAAATGAAATTGCACCACCAAGTGAACATCGTCAATTTGAGTTAGGAAGTTTGTTTAATCCTGTGAGATATACTAAGGATGAAATTATTTTTCATGAGGGAAAACTTTATACGACACTAGTTACTCATGATAATTATGGGGACCCATCTTGGGCGCCAGATAGTGCCGCTAGTTTATTTAGAATTAAATAACTTTTAAAAGTCTTTTAGTCTTTTGAATTAATTTAGGATTCCAATAGAATAACTTTTTTATAGAAAGCTTAAAATCTCAGAGGGCCATTTATTGTAGATAAATAAAAATAGTGGGTTAGTGTTATTAATTACGCCTTAAAGAGGCTATACAATTTGTATAGTCTCTTTTTTATTGTTATCTCTCGAATCTGAAATCTATAAAAAAACTTTAAAAAAACTTCGTCTTCTAAAGAATTTTTTTTCTCTAAGTCGGGAAATACAATACCTCGAAATAAAAAAACAGATTGTTTATAGTGAAGTTGTTATGTGAAAGGGGGAAGGTAAGTGGAAGAGATTCTTGAACGATTAATATCGAATGATTACAAAAAACGTGTCGTATTTATCTTGAATACTTTAGAAAGAAGAAAAAATGTGACCGTTCAATATCTTGCAAAAAGTCTCAAAGTAACTAGAAGAACGATTACCAATGATTTAAAAACGATTCAAGATGAATTTTCCGACACAATTGAAATATTGACTTCCTATAAAGGGGTCAGCATGTTTGTATTGAACCATTTTAAATTATTCGAGAAAAAAAAATCTTATTACATGAATGAAGACTTAGTAAAAGTGACAACAAGTATCCTTACAGGTGAACTGAAGCAGGTGATCGATTGGAGCTGGGAATTACATTACTGTGAGAAAACAGTGATCCAAAAAATGCGAAAGCTAAAGAAAATCTGCCATCAATATGGTTTGAATTTAAAACTTTCACCGGTTGAATTTTTAGGGAAGGAGATCAGAATCAGAAAACTGTTTATTGATCTTTACATTAAATCAGCTTATCTAGAGATCGAAGATTATTGCCCCTATAAAAATGAAATGGAAGAAATAACCAAAATCGTTTTGGCGTTATGTTCGGATGTTTCCCAATCAATCACAAAGAAAATACTTGCTTTAACTTTTATCCGGTTTGGAAAAGATAAATTATATATCCAGTCGCGATTGTTAGATTGGTTTAGAAACAATCCCTTAACGAATCAATTATTCGTTGAATTTATTCAATTAGATTGTTTCAAGACCTATTCTAAAGAAGTCATTTTTGAAGAATGTTGTTTTATAGCTTGTATGATCCATTTACATGAATGTTATTACACAGAGATAGAAAAACACAATAAAGGATTTGCAGAATACTTTGGTTTTTCCGAGACAGTCAAACATTTAGTTTTAGATCTCAAGAGTGTTCTCGGGAATCGGATCCAAGTTGATAATGAGCAACTGTATTCAATTGTCAATTGCTTTTTATTTCAAGAGAAAATCAAACAGGAACTTGAAATTGATTTTTCATATAACGATGAAGAATCGGCGATGTTGATTGATTCAATCAACCGGCGACTATATAAAGAAATGAATACAGTCATCAAAAAAAATAAAGCGATCCAAAAGAATTTCCTTCAAAAAAGATGTGCTTCGTCATTTACTTCTGACTTATTACTTTTCTTATATACGAACAAGGCATGTGAAGTTTTAAGTACAGTTGTTGTTGCATTGAAACGAGGATTTTTAACGGATTTTGCATTAAATGAAATTATTGAAAGATATCTACACACCAGAGCAAGTATCATGTACCAGGAACAATTGGAAACCATTGAAAATCCACTTGATGTAGATATCTTAGTGACAAATATTCTACCATTTCCGTATCAAGTTGGGGATAAAACCAAAATGTTTTATCTACCAGAAAAAGCAGATATTGACCGAACGATGGACGTCGTTTCAGATTTGCTTGTTACGGATTTTAGATAATAAAAAAGATAACTTATGTCGTTTAGGAGGACAAGTTGAAAAACTCAAAGACTTGGTATTATAAATTACTTTTACTATTTTTATTTCTTGTATTCGCGTATACGGCAAATCGGACCATCCTAATTTACGAGAATTTCCGACAACAGACAGAAGATATCGCACAAGTCTTGGTTCGCACAATCGACCAATTGGGACTAGAAGTTAGTCGCTTTGAGTTTGATTTTAGCTATAGTATAGCAAGTATCATTGGTACATTTACAATCGTGGGGGGGCTTGCTCTTGGTATCTTGTATCACTCAGGCATGCCGAAACATACAGAGTTTGAATACGGAAGTGCCAGATGGGGCAACAAAAAAGACATAAAGCCGATGATGGATAAAAAAAAAGACAACAATATCATTCTCACAAAAAGTGAATCGCTGTCTATGTCTGGTCGTATGAAGATCACTAAGTCTAATAACTTTAATCGGAATAAGAATGTTATCGTAGTAGGAGGAGCTGGATCAGGGAAAACAAGGTTCTATGTAAAACCTAATTTGATGCAACTACATTCTTCCTATGTCGTCAGTGATTCTAAAGGACTCTTGTTAAGCGAAACAGCAACGATGTTTAAAGAGGCCGGATATGAAATCAAGGTTTTTGACTTGATCACGCGGGAAAATACAGACTACTATAATCCTTTTACTTACATCCGTACTGAAGACGATATTTTAAAAGTCGTCAACAACTTGATCAAAAACACTTCAGATCCAGAAAAAAAGGGTGGCGATGATTTTTGGGAGAAAGCTGAGACAGCCTTATTGATGGCTACATTCAGTTATCTTTTGCAAGAAGTTGATGAAGAAGATCAAACATTGACGAATGTCGTTGAAATGGTCCGCTTAGCAAACTGTCCAGAGGATGTGCCAGATTATGTTTCCCCACTAGATGTGATTTTCAATGAACTTGAAGAAAAAGATCCTACCAACTTTGCAGTCGCGCAATACAAAATTTTCAAATTAGCGGGGGATCGCACCGCAAAAAGTATTTTAGTCAGCTTAGGAGTACGATTATCACCTTTTGATATTCCGAATATCAAAAAAATCGTGAGTAAAGATACGTTAGCATTAGACACGGTTGGGGACAAGAAAACGATTATCTATATTTTATTATCAGATACAGATACAAGTTTCAATTTCTTAGCAAGTATGCTGTACCAACAATTATTCGATAGCTTAGTTTACAAAGCAGACAATGTCTATAAAGGTCGTCTACCACATCACGTGCGATGTGTCTTAGATGAATTTGCCAATATTGGACAAATTCCAGACTTTGAAAAAGTGATTTCCGTGATTCGAAGTCGCGAAATATCGGTCAATGTAATCTTACAAAACATTAGTCAGCTTAAAAATTTGTATAAAGATACTTGGGAAACAATCATCGGGACCAGTGACGTATTTCTGTATTTAGGTGGGATGGAGTTAAGCACGCATGAGTATATCTCCAAATTACTAGGAAAGAAAACGATCCAGCATAAGAATATCAGTATCACCAAAGGTAGTAATGGGAACTACAGTGAGAACTATCAAAAAATGGGTCGAAATTTATTGGATGTAGATGAAGTGGCGAACCTGAGTGGAACAAAAGCGATTTTAAAGATTCGTGGAATAGTTCCGTTTATCTCAGAAAAATATGATATTACCAAACACAAAAATTATAAAAAACTCGGTGATGTGACTCCAGAAAATTGGTACGAACGAAATCAATCACCGAAAAACGAAGAGGAGAATAAATAGAAATGAACAATAACCAACAATTATTACAGGATGTATTTAACTTGATTTCAAGATTTACGATGGTTGGCGGAGGATTATGGATTATTTGGGGAACTGTCATCCTAGCTGGTGCGTTAAAAGATAAAAATGGTCCACAGTTACAACAAGGGATTTGGCAAGTGGTCGGCGGTGCCTTGATTTTAGTAGCCGCAGTTTGGTTCGTAACTGCATTTGATGTTGGTTCACTTTTAAGTAGATAAAAGATTTTAATAGAAAGAAGGTGAATCAGTGCGCGCAGCGATAATGATGCTTTTCACCCAGATGATGGGGTACTTGAATGGTGAAAATATTGCAAATACCTTAAGTTTGGGATTACAAGAATATATGGCTTCTGCCTATAGAGTAGCAGGAGAGATCCAACAAACGATAATAGCTCCAGTAGCTTTTTCCATACTAGCGGTATTTATCTTATTTGAGTTTCAAAAAATTTCTTTAAAAGTAGAGAATGCTGGTGGTGCTCCTACTTTGGGATTTGAAATGATCATGAAAGCCTTTGTGAAATTTATTATTTGCTATATTGTCATCTTAAGAATTCAAGTGATCCTTGATGCTATTGTCGCATTAGGATCGATGTTAGCTGGACAAATACTGGCATACAATAGAACCGATCTTTTAGACTCTTATTACAATGTTGTGGATTCAGTCGTACAAAGCCTTTCGTGGTGGGAAGTAATGGTCGTATTAATGATCTTTGTCGTTCTATTCCTTGTTTCTTTAGTTGTAGGGGTTTTTATCCATGTTATCGTATACCTGAGGTTTTTTGAGTTATATATCTTTAGTGCGATTGCTCCTATTTCAATGGCGGCATTACCTAATCAAGAATTTTCAACTATGGCAAAAGGATTTTTCAAGAATTTTGCCGCTTCCTCACTGCATGCTGTAATGATTGCATTAGTGTTGACCATTTATCCTTTGATTTTCGTGAATTTTTTGGATAGTCATAGAAGAGGTATGTGGTCGTTGATTTTTGGTTTGACGATTTACATGATTGCTTTGATTTTTGCAATCAACAAAACGAAAGGATGGGCGAAGATGATTGTATCTGCCTCATAGAAAGGAGTAAAAGTGATGGCAATTGAAGTAAAAGTCCATAAAGATGTACGCGAATATAAAGAGCGGATCGTAGCAGGCATGAGCGTACGGCAATTAGGCTTTCTGTCTGTCGCAGGGTTGACTAATATCGTGATCAGTTTTGTGTTTGTTCGTTTTTTTGGCTATTCCATGGACGTAATCAGTTGGTTGATGATTCTCGTTTCAATGCCAATCGTCGCTTTTGGGTGGCTAAAAAAAGAGGGACTGCCTTTTGAACGCTATTTGAAATACTTTTTTATTTACCATTTTGATCAAGGAGTAATTGTTTATGAAGAATCTGATACGTCCCAATTTCATGAAAGTGAATTTCAGACAAAACAAGAATAAGAAAAATATGCAAGAAGAAAAAAAATCTTTTTTACTTTTTGAAGAAATCTATGATAACGGTATTTGTCTAATTTCTGAGAATGAATACTCGATAACGATTAATATTGACGATATAAGTTATCAGCTTTGTTCCGAGGAACAACGTATGCAGAATTTTATTAAATATTGTGAGTTTTTAAATTCTTTAGAAGCTTCTATCGATTACAAAGTCACACTGGTAAAAAAGAAAAAAACAGTCGAAGAATTAACTCATGTGCTTTTTAAAGAAAAGAATGAACGTTATGATGATAAATACCGTCAAGAAATGAATGACTATCTAACAGCGAAAATCAACGAAAAGAAGAATGCGTTTGAAAAGAAAATTTTTATTACCTTTACTCAAAAACATGAGAATCAGGAATTTGCTGAAAGAGAGTTGCTCTTGATTGCCGATCAAATGGATCTATTCGCTCGAAAAATTGGTTCTAGCATCCATATTTTAAAAGGGGAAGAACGCAAAGAATTGATCGGTCAAATCCTAAATAATGAGAATCATACATTACTACCGAAACAAGTCGATCTTAAATTAGATAAACACCTGATCAGGATCGATGACAAACTAAATCAGACCCTCTATCTGAATGGTTATCCTGCCGAACTATCAGATGAATGCTTGACAGGACTTATGGAGATTGATGAGGAAATCACTCTTACAGTGAGTTGTAAACCGATACCGATGGCAAGTAGTTTCGATTTAGTAAAGACTAAAATGGCTTATATGGATCAGCAGAAAGTGGATGAGCAGCGTAAAGCCTTAAACAGTGGGTACGATTATGACATGCTACCATATGATCTAACTTATTCTCTAGATGAAGCAAAAGAGCTTTTAGATTCATTACAAAGCAAAAGCCAGAAACTATTTGAAGTAACTGTGTTGATCAATTTCTACGCAGATAATCAGGATAAATTAAATAAGATCGCCAGTAAAATCAAGTCGGTAGGACGAAGATTTGGCTGCACGATCATTGAACTTGCTTATTTACAGAAGCTTGCTTTAAATACGAGTTTACCAATTGGAAAAAATCATGTTCCATTGAATCGATTATTAGCCACATCGGCGGTTGCTGCATTGATGCCATTCTCAATTTCTGAAATGCTCCATGAGAACGGAAATTATTATGGAATCAATTCAGTGACAAAAAATCTAACGATTCTTGATCGAAAGAAACTAATGGCACCAAATGGATTTGTCTTGGGGACACCAGGATCAGGTAAGAGTTTCTCTGTCAAACGAGAAATCGTTAATGTTTTACTTAGAAACAACAAAGATGAAGTGATCGTCATTGATCCTGAATCGGAATATCAGCATATTTGTTCAGAATTTGATGGTCAAATGGTTCGATTGGCTGGTAATTCAAACACCTGCATCAATCCAATGGATATCAATAGTAACTATGGCGATGAGTCAGACCCAATCGCTTTAAAAACCCAGTTTTTGATTTCACTTTGTGAACTGATCACTGGAGGTATTTTAGGATTATCTTCCCAACAAAAAACAATCATCGACCGAGTATGCCGAAAAATTTACCAAGAACAGACGCAGTTACCGACATTAAAAAAGTTTTATATGGCGTTAAATGCACAGCCAGAAGAAGAAGCAAAGCAATTGGCGATTGAATTAGAACTTTACACAGAAGGTAGTCTAGCACTATTTTCTAAAAAAACAAACGTGGATCTGAATAAACGTTTGATCATTTTTGACATCAAAGATTTAGGAAAACAACTCAAGCCGTTTGGAATGTTAGTTGTGTTAGATCAAATTTGGAACCGAATCACGTTGAATCGAGAATCAGGAATTCGTACATGGTTATATATTGATGAATTACAGTTACTCTTCACAAATGAGTATTCTGAAAATTATTTCTTTGAATTGTGGAGTAGGGCAAGAAAGTGGGGCGCTATACCGACGGGAATCACTCAAAATGTAGAGACGCTATTGCTTTCGGATCTAGCTAGAAGAATGCTTTCAAATAGTGACTTCGTTGTCATGTTCAATCAAGCAAAATCTGACCGCTCAGAATTGACTCGTTTATTTGATATATCGGAAGAGCAGGAGAAGTATGTATTAAATGGGAGTGAAGGTACTGGATTGATGGTGTTTGGAGACACGATCATCCCATTTGAAGACCGTCTTCCTAAAGAAACGAAGCTTTATCAAATTATGACGACTAAACCTGGTGAAGAGGTAAAGACAAAGCAAGAATATGAATGAGACATACGATGGGAATAAACAAGAAAATAACAAACAACAAGATTTGTTATCGATCAAAATAAAACGTGTCAGTGCGAATGAGCAAAACAAAAAAGCATTGAAGAAACGAATTCGATTCAAAAGACGTCAACAAAAGTTAGCGAGAAATAAAAGAGACAACTTACAGTTGAAAAATAGAAATATTGTTGATTTCAAACAACGTATGGTGAATAATCAGTCAAGAAAAGATCCATTAAGTAAAGGCGTAACAAGCAAAAAAACGAACGACAGTGGTTTTAAAAAGCGCCATCTTATGACAAATAAAAAAAAGTTAAACAAAATAAACAGAAATAAAAAACATAGTACCACTAGAGAAAAGGCCTATTTCATAAAGAATAAACATCGCTCACCTAAAGAAATCGATCATGCGCTTTTAGGAATAAAAAAAAGAAAAAGTTCAACTAATAATAGTAGGACGAATCAGCGAATTCAGCTCTCCTCTGAAAAAATCAACAAACAAAAGCTAGGATCAAAAAAATTTTATCATAAGAAACAAGAAAAGCTTGACAAAAATATTCTCAATCTAGCTGGAATAAAGAATACACTTACTGCGACTAAACAGACCAGAACTAAGAAGCTTGAAGAGAAACTATTCGGCATCAAAGACAAACTTGAACGTAAACATCAAGTATTAAGTAACTCCAACAAAATCAAACGATTAAAAAAGCAAACGAAGATTCCATCGAAAAAGAAATTCAAACCCAAACTGAAAAAAAATCTGGCACAAGCAGCAATAGATACAGTGGGCAGGAACAAAGAAGGCGAATTAAATATTCTTGGGGTTCTTTTAGTCTTATTGATTATTCTCAAACTGATCCTTATGTTATTGTCCGTCAAAGTGATGATGATCTTGGCGGTCGTGATTGTCGTGATCGTCGTGATTATCGCTATCTTTAATTTTATCGCTAGTATATTTACCATAAAAACAGAAGATATGGCATTAGCAGAGGCATATGAGCATGTCACATTTTTGGATGCCAGAATGAATAAAGAAGTACAACAGGTTTTTGAAGATTTTTCAGAAAATTCTGAAATTGAAGAAGTTTATTTCGTTGTAAATGGTGTGGCAAGACCAGATAATAATTTTTTGTATAGTTCTGATGCAGATACTTATCTTTATTATTTAAATGCAAAATACGAAAACTATGATATCGAACAACGAATTTCAGCAGACAGTAATCTTTTTGGTGCAACGAGAGTCCGTGGAGAAGTAGAAGGAATCCATAGATATACCTTTAGTTACACGACAGAAATCGAAACAAGAGAAGTTCCGATCATTTATCCAGAAGAAGATGATGGAACTGAGGAAGGACCAGAAGAATCAGAAGACGATAGTGGAACTGAGGAAGGACCAGAAGAATCAGAAGACGATAGTGGAACTGAGGAAGGACCAGAAGAATCAGAAGACGATAGTGGAACTGAGGAAGCACCAGAAGAATCAGAAGACGATAGTGGAACTGAGGAAGGACCAGAAGAATCAGAAGACGATAGTGGAACTGAGGAAGCACCAGAAGAATCAGAAGACGATAGTGGAACTGAGGAAGCACCAGAAGAATCAGAAGACGATAGTGAAACTGAGGAAGCACCAGAAGAATCAGAAGACGATAGTGAAACCGAGGAAACATCAGAAGAAGACGATGAAACCTCGGAAGAAACAAACGATTTAGAAGAAGAAATCGAAGAATCAGAGAATGAAGAGGAAGGCTCAACATATGAGTCGCAAATAAATAGAAATCCAAGTGACGAACAACCAGATCCACCTATCGATGAAGATCGGCCAACTCATCGAACAATCAAAGTGGCATTGATCAATATTGAAATCAAAACAATCAGTCAGTTTATTGATGAAAATTCAGACACTCTCTCAGAAGAAGAACTAGATAAGTTTGGTCCGATCCAGGAATTAGATCGTTTTGAAAATAAAGTATTTTTACAAAGTCCTTTTGGTATGAATCAAGATGCCATCGTTGTTGAAAAATATGGCTATCGTGGATTAAATGAAAGAAATAAACACAATTATATTGAATTACTAGCTGAAGCTGGTACATCAGTTTATGGACTTGACAATTCTGGCTCAGGAAGAGTTCATGCAGTTGGGAATAATTCTGTTACTATCAATACTTCTTTAAATAAAAGGGTTGTTTTATCTCCATTAAAAAATATCAAAGTGAGAAATAGAGATTGGGTCGATGCCGATACACTGATAGGAGAAACGACTGGAAATTTGAGGGTTGAAGTTATTGAACGTCGAACCCTTCGGCCAAATCGCAATATTTATCCGTCTGCTTATATTTTTGATTTAATATTTCAATATCCGTCTGAGATAGATGGATTCACCAATAATTCGTCAAGATCAATTTCAGGAAGTCTTAAGAATCCAGGACAAATGATTTTACAATGGGAACATCTTGTTCGAGAAGCCTGTGAAAAGTATGGGATTCCAGAATATGTCAATATGATCTTGGCAATCATCCGAGTAGAGTCTGGTGGGGATGCAGAAAGATTTCCTGATATTATGCAAGCTAGTGAATCACAAGGTTTAGCTCCTAATACAATCGAGGATCCAGAATTATCAATTGATCGAGGAACTCACTATTTTTCCCAGTTATTAGGTAAAGCGAGAACCTTACATCTTGATGATCGTGCGGCTCTTCAAGCCTATAACTACGGAGAAGACTTTTTAAATTGGTTAGCAACTACCAATAAACAATATAGCTTTCTACATGCAGAGCTATATGCAAGAAAAAAAAGCAACAGACAAATCGTTCGTTATACTCATCCCGTAGCTGTAGCCCATGGATTTTCCTGGCGATATGCTTACGGAAATATGTTCTATGTACCTATTGTTACCAATTATCTCTGGCTCGAAAACTCAAGATTTCTTGAGACTGCGATCAATGAGATTGGTACTTTTCATGGTGATAAGTATTGGAGATGGTATGGTTTTGAAGGAAGAGTTGAATGGTGTGCGATCTTCGTAAGTTGGGTAGCAGATCAAGTCGGGTACCTTAATCAAGAAAAAATAATAAAATCAGCAAATTGTTTAGAGATGATCTACTGGTTAACGGAAAAAGGAAACTACAGAAAAATTTCAGAGAGTTACCACCCACAACCAGGTGATTTGATTTTCTTTGACTGGAATGGAGGTGGTACAGGGAAAGATCATGTGGGAATCGTGGAATTTACAGATGGAAATATCATCCAAACCGTCGAGGGCAATACTTCCAATAAAGTAGCCAGAAGAACCTATTTCCTCAATGATCCGAGCATTTCGGGGTACGGTATTCTTCAATAAAAAAAGAAAAGGGCGAACAATGAAACGATTAAAAAATATAGTTGAGTCAAAAGAAGGAAAAAGAGTCGTGATAATAGCTAGTGTCATTTTCATCACAATGTTCAGTTTTATTTTCTACTCGATCTTTTTTCACCATGGAACAAATGGAAATTCAAAAACTACTGCGAGTAGTGAGCGTTTATCTTTTAGTGAACAAAGAGACGAGGAACTAAATCTAGTAGAAAGAAACGAAGCTTTAGTTTATCGAGGGATTTGGTATTCTGATCGAGCAGATGGCATGGTTCTGGAATTAAAAAATGACGGAACTTATCAAAGTACCAGTTGGCTCACAACGGGTCAGTATCGCTTAGTAGATACAAAACTTGTTCTAACGGACAAAGAGAAAGAGGAAGTTTCTTTTGAGCTGATGACTAGATTAGGAGAAACGATCTTCTTTTACGAAGACAATGAAGGTGACACTACCTATTTTTATCCAAGTGTTGAATTGTTGGAGAAGGCGAAAGAAATGATTGATTCTGGGGAAGATGAAGCGAATGAGAGGATCAATCAAAAATGGAATGACGTTTTACTTCAAGGTAGTTGGACGAATACGACGATGAATAGTCATGTATTGGTTGATTTTACAGAAAATACCTTTGTCCAACGAAAAGTGGAAGACGGTAAAGAAATAAGTCGAACGTTTCACTATCGCATCATTTCTGAAGATGTTTCTGAGACATTATGCGTGTTAGAATTGTCAGTCACCGATGAAAATTCAGCAGTTAAAAAATTTGAGATCACATTAGAAGAAACACAATTTGGTTATCGCATGAATTCCCTCCCAGGAATGTTTTTATGGGTAAATGATTACGAAAAACCACATCAAGCAGTGCGATTAACTCAAACAGGTGTATTTAGAGAAGAAAATACATCTTTAGAACAATTGCTTGAACATCGCTTGAATGGTTAATCGCCTCTGAAAAAATTCTTCATTGAATGGAGGAGACCGATGTTTTATAAAAATTTTGAAGACTATCTTAAAGAATATCTATACAAAGATATTTCAATAAAATCAGTAAAACCTTATGAAGAAAAAGTATTCAATGAGTTTCAAGCAAAAGCAATATCGGATAGTAATCCTGAAACTTTGAGAGAAGAGTTCCACTTCGTTCTAGACTTGATTTCTTCAAGAAAAAAAGTGAACGAAGAAAAGACAAATGCATTAAAACAGTCATTTGAAAGAATGCTCCAAGACATTGATCCAACAGACTACAATACGTTGAGATTCTCGATTTATAAATCGCGGATGATCGTCTTAAAAGAAAATAGACGTGAGCAAGAAATAAGGAAAAAAGATGCGACACCTACTTTTACGTCAAACACAACATTACAAGCATCTGACGAATTAGTAAGTCCTAAATTAGTGGCGGAACAAGAAAGAAGATTTGCAGAACGAACAATGCTAAATAAGAGAGGCAATGTGAAGCAGGAAGGTTTCTCCAATCAGCAGATCGAAGAGAATGGCACTATGCACGAAAATTCTGTCCACACTACGAATCAATCAACAAAAGTAGAGTCGCATAACAGTCTTAAAGTGAGTGATTTAAAACAACAGTTTGAAAAAGAAACTTCTTATAATAAAGAACCCCATTCAGCTGAAGTACCATCAGGGACAGTCAACCGATTGCGCCAATACTATGAAGGTCTGAATCATTCAACAAATGATCATTCATCATTAGAAAGTCGAAAGTCGTCTAGATGGAGAACCTCGCAAACGAATGATTCACCGAATGTTCAAAATAGGCAAAATCAACCGACAGATCGACAGAACCAAAGAAATGAAGGAACATCGTCCTATCAAAAAGCTCCTCCATTAAAAGGTACTAGCGAATTGGTGGGTAGAGGAAAAGAACGCACAGTCTATACGAATGAATCTTCACCCACAAATAAAGCAGAGCCGAATCAAACCGGCATGACGAACGAAGAATTTCAAAGACGACGAGACCGGTTTGGCCATATGGCTGGAACCAGTAACCAACCACCAGTTATCGAGAGAACGAACCAAAGAGAACCGGATAATTATCAGACAGCTACTTATCAAAATCCACCTAGGCAGCAACGAAGTAGTGAGGTAGTGCAAGAAGGTCAAGCTAGTAGGATAGATAACAATGATTCATTAAGGACAAACAATGCAGAATGGAGTCAAACTGGTAGGGCAAACGAAGAATTTCAAAGACGGCGAGACCAATTTGGCAATATGCCTGGACCAAGTAATGAACCACCAGTTAGAGAGAGAACAACCCAAAGCGAACCGAATAACTACCAGACAGCTGCTTATCAAAATTCACCTAGGCAGCAACGAAGTAGTGAGCTAGTGCAAGAAGGTCAAGCTAGTAGGATAGATAACAATGATTCATTGAGGACAAACAATGCAGAATGGAGTCAAACTGGTAGGGCGAACGAAGAATTTCAAAGATATCGAGACCGATTTGGCAATATGCCTGGACCAAGTAATGAACCACCAGTTAGAGAGAGAACAACCCAAAGCGAACCGTATAATTATCAGACAGTTGCTTATCAAAATCCACCTAGGCAGCAACGAAGTAGTGAGCTAGTACATGAAGGTCAAACTAGTAAGATAGATAACAATGACTCATTAAGGACAAACAATGCAGAATGGAGTCGAGCTGGTAGGACTGACAAAGAATTTCAAAATCGTCGTGCTCGATTCGTAAACCTGACTAGTACAAGCAATGAACCAGCGTTTTCCAAGAAAAAGGGTCGTGGAGAAAGTGAACATCAAGGAACTTCTTATCAAAGAGCTACCACCCTGCATGGCAGTAGCGAAATCGTACGTAAAGGAAACGGAAGTGCAGTTCATACGAATGATTCAGCATCTGCAAACGAAACAAAATCGAATCAAAACGACATGACGAACGAAGAATTTCAAAACCGTCGCACTCGATTCGAAAATTCCAGTGTAAAAAGTGATAACCACCTTGCATCAGAATCCACGGGTCGAGTGAAAGCAGTGAGAGATCAGTTTGAAAATCCGAACGCCTTTAGCAATGAACGATCAATTCCAGAACCCACGGGTCAAGTGAGAGCAGCGAGAGAACGGTTTGAAAAAGCGAATGAGTTTTCCAACGACCGCCCAGTTCCAGAATCCACGGGTCAAGTGAGAGCAGCGAGAGAACGGTTCGAAAAAGTGAATGCCCTTCGTGATGAGCGACCAGCTCCAGAATCCACGGGACGAGTGAGAGCAGCGAGAGAACGGTTCGAAAAAGCGAATGTCCTTCGTGATGAGCGACCAGCTCCAGAATCCACGGAACGAGTGAGAGCAGCGAGAGAACGGTTCGAAAAAGCGAATGTCCTTCCTGATGAGCGACCAGTTCCAGAATCCACGGGTCAAGTGAGAGCAGCGAGAGACAGGTTTGAAAAAGCAAATGAGTTTTCTAACAACCGCCCAGTTCCAGAATCCACGGGTCAAGTGAGAGCAGCGAGAGACCGGTTTGAAAAAGCGAATGAGTTTTCCAACGACCGCCCAGTTCCAGAACCCACGGGACAAGTGAAAGCAGCGAGAGATCGGTTTGAAAAAGCGAATGAGTTTTCTAACGACCGCCTTGCTCCAGAATCCACGGGTCGAGTTGAAGCGATGCGAAGACAGTACGAGTCCAGAACTGGGAGAGAAACTGAAGCTAGTGTATCTAATGAAACATTACAGCAACAAAATGGCTTGGCTAACGAGACATTTCGCCAACATCGGGGCCAATTTGAAAATCCTGCTGTAAAAAGTAGTGATGGACAAAAATCGGAAGAAAGTGTTACATCCGATCAACTAGATCGTAGAAAAGAATCAAGCAACCAACCTACTGCTCTCTCTGCTGATCAAACAGGTATTGTTGATGGTAACACAAAAAAAATCCGTGAATTGTTATCTGATAAACTCAAATTTAATCCAATAGAGAAAGAACCACCTGAAACAAACACTCAAACAGATAGTTCCAACGTGCCAGTAGAGGAATCTTCCTCAGACACTCAAAACAGCCAAATGAGAAATCAGATGAGTGAAGGTGGGGAACCGAAACCAACGAAACTGGATGAAGCGAGCATAGCCACTCGAGGAATGGATAAAAAACAGTCGGAAAACATAACTGATCCTTTAGATAAACATGGAATAGACGCTAGTAGTAGTACTCTTGGTTTAAATGAGAATGCTTCAGAAAAAACGGATAAAACTACAGAAACCGATTTTATGGATGACGATATAGAATTGCCAGAGTCAGGACCGCATACACAAAAAAAGAAAATCCACACAAAAAAAAGCCGAGCCATTCAAATCGGAAGACTTTTGTTGAACTTACTACCATTAGCATCTTGGCCGTTAATCAGTATGTGGGTAACTGGCATTTTAGGTATCGTTCCAGCTTACCTTGCTATGTATGGACTACCACTAACTCTGTTTATTTATGGTACTATTTTGACTGCCGTTTATGGGCCAAAACTCATCAACTATATTCGTAAACTTCGTTCTAGAATACAAAACTATCGCCAGTCAGAACGAAGTCGCCAGAGAAACTTAGAAGATCGAGTGATTGATCCAAAAGAAAAATCGATTCAAAGAGAAACTGCCGCTCATGAGAAAGAAACAGCAAAAACAAAACAACAGAATCACTCATCAGAAAAAGGCAGTCCTGAAAATTCAGAAAAAGACAAATCTGTAAAGGGTTATTTTAAAAGAAATTGGAAATCTCTCGCCATCATCTTTGGTGTTGGGATAGTTGTAGCAGGAATTGGTATCGCACTGACACCAGTAGTAGCACCATATATATTTGCGATAGCCACTTCAACTCCTTTATTTATGTACAAAGTAACTTCAGTTATTGCAATGGCACTTGCGGTTTCCTTTGGTGTGACTGCCTTGAGTAAAGGACTGCATGCACTACAAAGAAAGTTTTATAAAAAAGAAGATCAAACATTAGAAACCACGACACAAAAAGAAACAATCGAAAAAAATTCTTTAGAGGTAGATAAGAATTTTGATAAAGCCTATGAAACAGTGGATAAAAATGATCTTGCACCTGTTCATGATAATTCTTCAATAAAAAGTGCTGAATCGAAAGAAGATGGAATGAAAGTGGCTAATGCCGAAACGAAGTCAACGGATAAAAGTCCGTATGCATGGGTCTATGGTCAAGAGACAGAAAATAAAACCCAAAATGAATCGAATCGTTCAAGTCGGTCGAATTCCTTCAATACCCATGAAACACTTCATGTGAAAGCGGATATTCATGAGCCACCATCACAGTCAGCTCGTGAAAACCGTGCGACGAATCAATTAAGTGAAGCTGCAAGACATCGGGTGAATACTATGAAATCTGAAAGTAATCCACAGATTGCTGAACAGAATAAAGGAAACAATCGTCAGCCAGCCGTCAAAGAGGCATTTGATTCAATCAAACAAAAAGCAATTTCAAAGAGTAATAATGTCAGTGGCAAGCCCCTACTGAAAGGTCAAATATCTTTTGAAAAATAAAGAATACGGAGAGAGATCCAATGAATAAAATCAAACTAATGAGCATATTTAGCGTCATCTTATTGCTCTTGCATTTTCCAGTGAGTGTTTATGCTGCTTTTAACGATTATATGCTCGATGAAATCCATCAAGGAAAGAGCTTACGAGCATGGTTGTATGACGAAGGAGAAAACGCAATCTCTCAACAAATCATTGCTATACCACAAATAGATGGTTCTTTAGGGGTTGATGTGGGAGATAGTGTGAGTTTTCCGATTAATATTCCAACCTATGCCCTGGTAACAGATCGAGGTGGCTGGATTCCAGCACTGACGGGAGGCAAGAGTGGAAATACACCTGTACCCAATTACTTTTATACTCAGATGCATTATGGAAACGCACCTAATCTGACAGGTAATTTTAGTATAGGTGATGTGACCGCGACAAATCTTCCTTCGGGAGTGACCATTAGCAGGGTAGTTGGCCCGACTACGGGAAATCTTACAAGAGTTGATGTGACAGTTACTAGGACTCAGGTGAGTGCTACAAATGGTCATACTAACTCAATCAATCTTAACTTGAGTTCGCTTTATTTAGATACATGGGCAATTGATCCAACAACTGCTGATTTTTTTGGAAATAAACCGATTAATGTAGGGGGTATTACACTTACTAATCTTAATTTGGGCACATTGTCATTGCGAACAAAAAATTCAATCAGAGTGAGATATATCGATGAGGCAGGGAATGAACTCCGAGATCCGTTAGTGGAACAAATGGATGTTGGACAAAACTATGCGTATACACCACCAGTCATTCCGGGATATACCTATAGCAGATTATCTTCTGGAAGTGCAAGTAATTCTGGTCAGATGACAGCTGGTCCGGAAAGACTTGTTGAATTTATCTATACAAAGAATCCAACGGTAGGTGGAACGATCACAGTGAACCACGAATTTATCGGTGATCCGACTATGAACAGCAGTGAGCGATTCACAGACGTAGGAAATGTGGGCGATCGATTTGAGTTGACACCTAGAACGGAAACCGGTTGGCAAGTAAAAGGTGAATTGCCACAAGTAACAGTGACGGAACAAGCACAAACAGTAACCATCCAATATGAACGTCAAACCGGCGGAGCAATCACAGTGAACCATGAATTTATCGGTGATCCGACTAAGAATACGAGTGAGCGATTCACAGATGTCGGTAATGTAGGCGATCGATTTGATTTGACGCCTAGAACAGAAGTTGGCTGGCAAGTAAAAGGTGAGTTGCCACAAGTGACAGTGACGGAACAAGCACAAACAGTAACCATCCAATATGAACGTCAAACCGGCGGAGCAATCACAGTGAACCATGAATTTATCGGTGATCCGACTAAGAATACGAGTGAGCGATTCACGGATGTCGGTAATGTAGGCGATCGATTTGATTTGACGCCTAGAACAGAAGTTGGCTGGCAAGTAAAAGGTGAGTTGCCACAAGTGACAGTGACGGAACAAGCACAAACAGTAACCATCCAATATGAACGTCAAACCGGCGGAGCAATCACAGTGAACCATGAATTTATCGGTGATCCGACTAAGAATACGAGTGAGCGATTCACGGATGTCGGTAATGTAGGCGATCGATTTGATTTGACGCCTAGAACAGAAGTTGGCTGGCAAGTAAAAGGTGAGTTGCCACAAGTGACAGTGACGGAACAAGCACAAACAGTAACCATCCAATATGAACGTCAAACCGGCGGAGCAATCACAGTGAACCATGAATTTATCGGTGATCCGACTAAGAATACGAGTGAGCGATTCACGGATGTCGGTAATGTAGGCGATCGATTTGATTTGACGCCTAGAACAGAAGTTGGCTGGCAAGTAAAAGGTGAGTTGCCACAAGTGACAGTGACGGAACAAGCACAAACAGTAACCATCCAATATGAACGTCAAACCGGCGGAGCAATCACAGTGAACCATGAATTTATCGGTGATCCGACTAAGAATACGAGTGAGCGATTCACGGATGTCGGTAATGTAGGCGATCGATTTGATTTGACGCCTAGAACAGAAGTTGGCTGGCAAGTAAAAGGTGAGTTGCCACAAGTGACAGTGACGGAACAAGCACAAACAGTAACCATCCAATATGAACGTCAAACCGGCGGAGCAATCACAGTGAACCATGAATTTATCGGTGATTCGACTATGAATAGCAGTGAGCGAATCACAGATGTTGGCTATGTGGGCGATCGATTTGACTTGAAACCTAGAATAGAAGCCGGGTGGCGAGTAAAAGGTGAATTGCCACAAGTGACAGTGACGGAACAAGCACAAACAGTAACCATCCAATATGAACGTCAAACCGGCGGAGCGATCACAGTGAACCACGAATATATCGGTGATCCGACTATGAATAGCAGTGAGCGATTCACAGACGTAGGAAATGTGGGCGATCGATTTGACTTGACACCTAGAACGGAAACCGGTTGGCAAGTAAAAGGTGAATTGCCACAAGTAACAGTGAAAGAACAAGCACAAACGGTAACGATCCAATATGAACGTCAAACCGGCGGAGCGATCACAGTGAACCACGAATATATCGGTGATCCGACTATGAATAGCAGTGAGCGATTCACAGACGTAGGAAATGTGGGCGATCGCTTTGAGTTGACACCTAGAACGGAATCCGGTTGGCGAGTAAAAGGTGAATTGCCACAAGTGACAGTGACGGAACAAGCACAAACGGTAACGATCCAATACGAGCGTAAAGTTGGCGGTCAAGTAGTCGTCAACCACATTTTTGAGGAAGCACCTGAAAAAAATCGAATGGACATTCTACTTGGACGTTGGGGAGAAGCTTTTAAGGCGGAGCCAATGCAAATAGCTGGTTGGGAAGTGAAAGAAACCATCGGCCAACCTACAGGTGTATTTACAGATGAGGAGCAAGAGATAAATTTCATCTATGTTAGAAATGAGGAGCAGCCGATACCAGAGGAAGACAAACCTAATGATAATAAGGAAAAGCACCCTGAAACAAAACCGGTGGACCAAACAACTGACAAAAAAACTTCAACTAAAAAGAATGATGGGGTCGCAATCAGAAGAAAAGAAGAGAAGCGTTCGCTACCAAGATTGAATAGTCAAGCAGGAATTTCCTTAACTGTAGGAGGGACGTCAATCGTTGCATTTGTCTTTTGGAAACAACTAAACAAGCGAACTAAATGTAAAAACAAATGATACCAATCATTGGCTTAAAGGAGGAATTTAATGATCACCAATGAACAGCCTGATCCAGAGGTAAAATCGCTGCAAAAAACATCGTTGAAAACACCTAAATATGGTTTTATGGGACTAAAATATTTAGGAAGATTTGTCGTCAAGGTGACGAAGATGATCAAAAATAGAATCACAAAAAAGAAAGAAAAAGAGCAATCACCTTTAGAAGCATCTGCTAACACGACAAAGGCAACTAAAAAACAACCTGTCAAGCTGGAAGCTACGAAAGAAAAAGCGCCTGTTGTAAAAAATATCGCAACAAAAACCAATCGGAATCTTTTTCAGTTTTTATACAAATTAGGAGCGAACTTCATGAAGTTTGATCTATTAAAGAGTATAAAAACACTCGGAATCGGAGCTACATCTTCACAACGAAGAATTAAATCAGCCGAAGTCAAGTCAGAAAAAGCGGTAAAACAACAATCCGTTGCTAAAGTCAAAAAATTAAGTTTTGCTACAGTAAAAAAAGAGGCGATCAGTAAAAGTAATAAAATCAATCAATTATCAAAAAATAATCAGTTAACAAGAAGACCATCATTGCAAAGATCATAAGGAATTTTCATGATCAATTTGAACCATCCTGATTGGAGGAGAAAGAATGGAACATGAGCGTATGAGTGATGAACAACGAAGAATCGGCCGCGAAACTAAGCGAATCCAAACTATGAAAAGGATAGAAGAAAACAAGAGAGAGCAAGAACGCGTTTATTTGGAGAGTGTTCGATCGTCAGAGGGATTCAAACGTTCGTTACTAAAGAAAAATAAAAAATAGGAAATAAGTCATTTTGTTCATAAATAATTTCGCAAAGACAGATAAAGGATTTCTTTAAGAAAGTGGGAATGATAATGGATGCACAACTCGCAAAATTAAACCAAAAAATTGCACGTATAAAAGATATCAATGATCCTGAATATGATCGCTTAGTAGCAGAGAGAAATAAGCTGCGACAACAAATCACTGCACAGAATGAAAGACAGTCAACCGCTACATCTAGTACCTCTATAGCTACTGAGGTAAAATCAGACCCTGAGAAGATTGAGCAATTAACGGAAAAAATCTCACGGAAACAAGCCCAAATAGACCGCCTCAAAGATTTGAGTGATCCTCGCTATGAACAATATGAAGCGGAGAAAGCACAGTTGATTCAAGAAAGAGAAGCAGAAAGACTTAAATCAGATCAGGGTAGTAAATTGACAAAAAGAATAGACGTATCTAACCAAATGAAAGAGACGGCACCAATCGTTCAAGCAGATTTAAAACAAGCCAAAAAAATGATCCATCATGAACTTGACGATCAATTTGAAAAATTATCTGTTTTTTTTGATCAATATAAATTTCAGTATGATTCAGCAAAAGATGAAAAAAATATCAATGAGTTAGGTGATAAAATCGCAATGCATAAAAAAAGATATGACTTGAAGATGGATGCTAGTTTCAAGGATTCGGATTTTTATGGCAGGTTTAAACAACATCAAACACAAAGTGAATTAGCACTTGGTAATTTCATTGAAAACTGGAAAGAAAATCAAGGATACTATCGAGATACTCATTCCGTTTTTGAAAACATCCATGAATTAAAAGAAACAATTATAAAAAATCATAGTTTAGAGAAATACAGTATGAAAGTCATCACGAAACAAAATGAATTAACCGAATTACAAAGTAAAAAACAGCGAATCAATTTTTTTAGTAAGTATATTTTTAACCGCGCAAAATATCGTCAATTAAAAAATCAGATCAGTGAATTGAAAAATGACTTAAATATCGCACAAAAAGCTCGATTACTAGCCATGAAAGGCGATTATTCAAAGGCAGAGGCTTTATTCAATGTGAGTGATCGCACGGGGACGTCTCATGAAGTGAAGCAACGAAGACTGACGCAAAAAACATTAACACCTTCCTTAGCGACAAATATCGCCGGTCCCAGTAAGCTACAAAACAAAATGGAAGCAAGCGTAAACAAATCAGCAGAAATCATGCAACGCAAAAGTTCAGAGAAATTGCGTAGTTCTTCCCCTAAAGAGCAACGCGCATAAAAAAAGTATCTCTAATCGCTAAAAATTTTATCGATTAGAGATATCAATGATTAATTGTCTGATGAATAGTCACGTTGTTAATTTATAAGAACTCTAACAAAGAAAGAATATTCGCTTGTTGCAACAGCTAAAAGTTAAGGAGTACCAATGAAAAGCAAAATAAATAGTAAAAAAATAATCATCTTAATGACTGTATTAGTGATTCTTTTGACCCATCTACCTTTTCATTTTGCCTATGGATCAGAAACTAGTGAACTTGCACCCGAAAGCCAAAATGATCCAAGTTTAGGAGTAGAGAGAAATGCAACAATCACATTTGAAACAAGCCCTTCAGAAGGTGGTAGACCTAGTTATATACCTCATATAACTCCGCCAGGGGGAGATTTATTATACACTATCAGTGCAAATCCGAACCAAGGGTTTCGTTTTGTTCGATGGGAGCTAATCAACGGATGGAATGCTTCGATAGGCAATCTAAATGCAGAAACAACAAGTCTTACTATCTCTACTGATGGCCCTATAGGACCACCAGTGCATGAGACGATAACGATACGAGCAATATATGAGAGGGTTTACAATTTAACTTTCCAATCTTCTCCAAATGCTGGAGGAAATCCAAGAGCGGATCAAACAATACTGGCACAAGGTGAAACGACCACGATCCATGCCAACGTTTCGAATGGATATCGCTTTGTTCAATGGGAACTTGTTTCTGGAAACACGACTATCGCAAACCGAACGAGTCAAAGTACATTCATTACGATGGGGGCAGGAGATTCGTCCATTCGAGCAGTCTATGAACAAATCACTCATAGTGTGAGTGTGCAGGCCAATCCAACGATTGGTGGAAATCCTACGGTTTCAGCTTCATCCGCTGCCCAAGGAGCAACCATCAATTTGAATGCGAATCCAGCTGTCGGATATCGGTTTGTCAATTGGCAGTTTCTAACCCAAAACGGAGCGACGATTACAAACAGTAATCTTGCGAATACCAGTTTACGAATGGGTACGGGACCTGTGAGCGTTCAAGCCAATTATGAACGCTTGCAACAAGGCAGTGTCGTCGTAAGGTATGTGGACGAAGAGGGTAATGAGATAGCTCAAAGCGATATTTTAACGGGATTTAGCGGAGAAGCATATCGTACAGAAGCAAAAGAAATCGAAGGGTGGGAATTGCTTGTTGCACCGGAAAATGCAACAGGGGTTTTCACGAATGTTGAGCAAATAGTCACCTATACTTATCGGAAGAACCAGCAGTTATGGGGAACTGTCCCTTGGGAATACGACGAGGCAACGAAAACGATCCATTTGTATGGTGGAATCGGTGGATCGGTCCCAGAAGCGCCATGGAAAAGCCATTCCGAAGTTGAAACGATCATTGTCACCAACGAGGTATTTTTACCGGAAAATAGCGCATCTCTTTTTAACGGAGCAAGACAGTTAGAAAGTATTGAAGGTGTAGGGAATTTTAATACATCTAAGGTAACGAATATGGATGAGATGTTTGCCCATACTTTGGCGCTAAAAGAGCTAAATATTAGTCAATGGGATGTGTCTAATGTAACTAGCATGAGTCACACATTTGCTTGGATGACCAATTTAAGAAAGCTAGATGTCAGTCAATGGGATGTGTCAAATGTGACAACGTTGACTCATGCATTTGCGTGGACATCCAACCTTGTTGATATAGATGTTAGTCAATGGAATGTTGGTAAGGTTTCTAGCATGAGCAATTTATTTATGTCTTCCTCTTCGCTAGCTGAATTAGATTTGAGCAATTGGGACACAAGAAATAAAAATATCAGTGGCATGTTCTATCTTGCATCAAGACTTTCATCCCTTAAATTAGGAGAAGAATCAGTTATCGGAAATACCAGCTTACGAAATATCGTTCCTACAGCGGAGTATACAGGACGATGGGTGCTTGAAGAAAGTTTGGATAGTTCAGTTCGAACCATCGCGTTTGAGAATTCAAACGAATTTATGGCAAATTATGACGGAAATCATCCAGGAACTTATGTATGGGAGCGTTCTCGTCCGGAAGAATTAGTGGCAGCATTAGAGCCATTAAGTGACCAATCAACAGCAATCACTGGCTGGATGACAGAAGTAACGGATAATCGAACGATCACCTATCAAAATACAGCGGGACAAACGGTCACTGTAACTAAAGAATCACCGAGGATCAAGTGGGGAGATTACCAAGATGCAGATCAACGGATTCGACAGTTTGAGATACCCTTAGCAGAAAATGAGCGTTTAGCAACAGACACAGAGGTAACGCTCACTGTTGCTAAACCATCCGTCGAAACAACTGGTGATTTGACGATTGACAAAAAGGTAATCAAAGGTCTCGACTACACTGCAAATCACTTCACTTTGGAGCGTAAGAAGTTAGAGGCATTAACCAGTCAAGCAGAACTCCATGAATTGATTCTGAAGGAAAGTCAGGCAACAGCACACGATGTTTTGACACAGGACGATCGCAGTCAGGAAATTAAAATCGTGGCTACAGATTTAACCAAGGATGAAGTGGACGATGGCACGTATTTCGCTACATTTCAAGTAGGGAACAAAGCCTATCAATTTACAATAGGCATTGATGTTAATTCGAAGATCCATCATCTAAAAGTTTCCATACCGACGAAAATGGTGTTCGAATCCCTCTACCAAGGCGAGGAAACTAATCGTGAATTTGTTAGTCCAGATTACGAGATCCGTAATCATTCAGATCTTTCTGTTGATACGTATGTAAATCAGTTCATTATTGAAGATGATGCAGGGGTCACCTTGTTAAGGGAGGATGAAAATCCTTTAGATCACGCGCCATTGCAAGAAGGACAACCGAAAAACTTCTCTGATATCAAACAACCACTATTGGAATTACAGTTGATGTCTAATGAAACCAAAATTTCTTTATATGGACGAAGAAGTGAACAACGCTTGGCACAAGTTGCACCATACTCAAGTGTCCCTTTCCATTTGACCGGTCGATTTTATGGGCCCTATCCTAAGTGGATCTCGGAAAGTGACAATGAACAAGGGGGTTATTATCAAGATTCATTCGTTCCTACCTATCGTATGATTTTACGATTTGTTCCCAGATAGAGGGCATAAATGTACGAGATAAAAGAATGATAATAACTAGGAGACGTTCAACCAATGAGTAAAACAAAACGAAGGAATCAACAAAAGAAACGACGGAAGAACGGCGTCTTATTATTGTTTGTTTTTTTAATGGTGATGGCTGTTGCTAGTTGGTATTGGTTTAGTCACGAAGGACCCACTCCAGTTATCAGCGCGGATTTGTTACCTGAAATCGGTGATGCGAGTGATCTACGGATTTCTGAGCGTGCGCAAGAACTAGCAGATGCAAATTATTTCACCTTGCAGATCAACCCAGAAGCAGTTTTCGAAAATGGCAGAAGTCGTGGATCGTTCGAAATCGTCAATCCTGGCACGAATGTTTATCCGATTGCGGTCGATATCACGATCAATGATACGAAAGAAGTGATTTATTCTTCTGGCGCGATTTATCCCAATCAATTGATTGAAGAGGTGTATTTGAAGCGACCTTTAGAAAAAGGAGAATATCCTGCAACAGCGACAGTCAGTATCTATGATCCAGAAACCAAAGAAAAACAAGGCGTAACCGAAGCAGAAATTAGCATATTGATAAAAAATTAATCCAATTTAAGTGAGGCTACCTAAATGAAAAAAGCAACAAAATTAGTATTAAGCATTCTAACAATTACAGGAGTATGTATTAGTGGAATTACCGCTTTTGCTAGTCCAGTCCAAACCATCGATGGGCGAGAAGGCGCAACTTCTGGAGATATCACTATAAAGGGGATCATCGGTGAATTTGATAATACAAAGCCTGGTCCAAATCCAGAAAATCTCGATCAATGGATCAATGTGACCCTACCGACGACAGCTATTTTCCGGACAACAGAAGAATCTGAGCATAAAAAGATTACTTCTCCGGCTTATCACGTGACGAACCATTCTGCGCTAAGTGTGCGAGCTTCCGTTTCAAATGTGACAGAAGTCAAAGAAATGAGCGAAGTGGATCGACTAATGATCAATACGATCGAATTATTTAAAGACGGAGTTTCGACAGTTGCAGCTACGCCTTTATTCACCTTATCTGGTAATGAGGGGAATCATACGGTTGGTAACTTCCGATTTAGTGGGGATGCGGCACCGAAAAATGCTTCCGTAGAAAGTAATCCGAGTTTTAAACTAGTATTAAATTTTGCAGTAGAGGATTAAAGTAAATGGAAAATCTACTATCAGATAGTAAGATGAGGAAGTCTAGAAGTAAAAAATGGCAAATTTTATCGGTACTACACATACTTCTTATTATCAGCTTATCCTTTTCAACCCTAGTTAAGGCAGAAGAGGTGCAATCCACTCACAATATCAGAGTATCTGGTACGATTGGATCGACTGTTGAAGAAACAAAAGAAACAAATAAGCATCAGACACTAGTCGCTGATCTTTCTGCGATCACTCAAAAAAATCTACCGGAAACTGGAACAGTAGTAAATCAACGAATCGTTTTCTTAGGCTATCTATTGATTGGAATTTCTGGGGAGTATTTTTGTTTTGTAGGAAACAAAAATATCCTATTGAATACTTTAAATGATCAAGCTAGTAGGGCAATGATCATTGAAAAATAACAGAAAACGAGTAAACAAAAAAGCCATCCGCAGAGGATGGCTTTTTTCTATTGGTCAATCACTACTGTTTCTTGACGAAGCTCGAGTAGAAGGTGCAGTTCGTGTCCCGCTGTCACCGCCAGCAGCATTTGTATCTTCAGAGCTTGATGGCGTAGCAGAGGATTCAGGTGGTGCTTCCTCGCTAGAAGAGGCTGGTGGTTCTGTAGAAGGCACACTACTTGGTTCAGTTGGTTCACTACTTGGTGGTGTCGACTGTTCAGAGCTACTAGGTTCAGTCGTTGAGCTTGTAGAAGTCTCAGGAACAGTTTCACTAGTTGAAGAGTCTGGAACAGGAGTTACAGGGACGACCGCAGATGAAGAAGGAATCGTCGTTGAAGGCACCGTAGCGTTTGAATTGCCAGATGATGATGCATTTCTAAAGAATAATTCACCACCAGAACGGTACAGTCCGCTAGGCATCGTCCAATCCGTATTTGTCACATTTGCGGAGACAAATTTCATCAATTCGCGATAAACATCTGAAGCTACATCTGTTCCAGTGGAAGTGATCGGAGTCATTTTATCATTGTATCCCGTCCACACAGAAATTGCATAATTCGGTGTGTAACCAGCAAATAAAATATCTGGATAAACGCCCGTTGAGGTACCTAACTTAGCATATTCCTCGTCCGTATAATTAGATGTTCCTGTTTTACCTGCTTGAATCAACCCTGGGATTGCGGCATTCGTACCAGTTCCGCGAGTAATCGTATCTTTCAAGATGTCAGTAACCATATACGCTGTTTCTTCAGACATCGCTCTCGTTCCTTCTGGTTCAAACGTTTCTTCAGTGCCATCTTGGAAAACGATCCGATTAACGTATTGTGGTTTATAGTAAGTGCCACCGTTTGCTAAGGCAGCGTATGCTGCGGCCATTTTTTCAGAAGAAGCACCGTATTTTGTACCATCTTGTTGTTCAGTATTACTTGAAATCGCATTTGACTGATGGATCGTGCTATATTCGATCCCTAAGCTACTCAAGAATTCTGCGACTTTATCTGCGCCAACTTCATTGAAGAGCTTGACTGCCGGGACGTTTCTTGAAAGGTATAACGCTTGGCGCAAGGTGACCATTCCCATGTAACGGTTGTCCCAGTTCGAAACAGGAATAGAAGTTCCTTCATAATTGTAAGGTGCATCGGCGATCAATTTGCCAGTAGAATAGTTCAATTCTTCAAATGCTGGCGCGTAGTCAGTGATCGGTTTCATGGTTGAACCAAAGTCACGAGAGGTATTAACAGCCAAGTTATTACCTAAAGCGACATCATCCGGAATGTTTCTTCCACCGATCTGCGCGGTGACTTGTCCAGTATTGACATCGATCAACGTAGTGGCAACTTGCATTTGATCATCTGGATATGCAACGTATTGATCTGTATTCACTACATCATATAAGTGTTTTTGGGCATTCAAGTCTAAGTTCGTATAAATATCTAAGCCATCGGTATAGACATTCTTGTCTGTTTTAGCATGGACTTCATTGATGACCTCTTTGACATAATTGTCGACGATCCGTGTATTAGTGTCTTCTTGGGTTAATTCTTGTAAACCATCCGTGATCGGTGTGTTGATCGCTGTATTGTACTCTGTTTGAGAGATTTTTTCGTTTTGGAGCATCGTGTACAAGACAGTGTCACGACGTTTTTTTGCTTGCTCTGGAAACTGGTAAGGATCATAAGCTGACGGTGCTTGAGGCATTCCTGCTAAAAGCGCGGTTTGCGGTAAATTCAATTCGCTTAATGTTTTTCCAAAGTAAGATTGAGCCGCTGTTTCCATGCCATAAAGACCGTTAGACATATAGACTTTATTGACATAATAGGTCAATATCTCTTGTTTTGATTTCGTTTGTTCCAGTCTGACAGCCATCCAAGCTTCTTGGGCTTTACGTCTGATTGTTTGGTCTTCGGTACTAGTTGAGAAGAAAGAGAGCTTGATCAGCTGCTGAGTCAACGTACTACCACCCTGTAAGCCGCCAGATGTAAAGTTGGATAATGCGGCACCGATGATCCGAACAGGGTCGACACCGATATGTTTGTAAAATCTTCGGTCTTCGACTGAAACGATGGCATCTTCAAGTGTCTTTGGCAGTTCGTTGGCAGAAATTTTCTCTCTTTTTTCCGCCCCTAGATCCTCAAACAACTCGCCATCTTTTGTATAAAGTTTTGACGAAACTGTTGCATCCAGTTTTTCGTCGGTCAAAGCAGGAGCATCTTTGGCATAAAACCAAAAAAGTCCGACCCCTGCGAGAAAAGCGACACAGATCAAGGAAAGACCAATTAAAAGAATACGTGTGATCAATCCTTTTCGATCTTTTCCAGTGCCTTTTTTCGTTGATTGTTTTCCTCTTTTCTTTGGAGAAGAAGAGGAGGTGCTTCTTTTAGAAGATCTCGTTTGATTAGTTGGCATTCTTTGGTTCTCCTTCATTAGATTCTAAGTACTGGTCGATTGCTTGCAAGTATGGAACACGAGGGGCAAAGCCACTTGGAATCTCGATTCCTAATTCTTCGATCAATGAAAGCGGCAAGGATTTTCTTCCTTGTGTCTGTTGTTCGTGCCAATAGTGGATTAAATGTGTACTATCTAAATAAAAACAACGCTGTAAGGTAGAAAACCATAAAAGGACAAAACAGATTCCTCCTTGTTTTTGACAAGCTTCCATATGTGAGATTTGATGGGGATGAAAATTTTTAAATGGAAATGAAGTTTTGTTTTTTGTCTCTTTTGCTTCAAAATCCAAATAGAAACCTCGATAGACACCGTTATAATCAGTTGTGGAAGCTTGTGTAAAATAAGCTTCTTTAATGACAGCGGCACTACGTCGAGGGTAGTCAACTTTTACGATTTGAACCGGTGTTGGCTTTTTATGGATAACGGCCATTTGATGTGCCAGGTAATACTCGTTGCTTTCATTGATGGCTTCTTCAAATCGCATCCCGCGATTGCCAAACTCCGTATTTGGGTTCCTTTTTACTTGTTTTTTTTCTTTGGACGAGGCATCCTTGATATAAGGACGGCCATTTGGATAGCGTAAAACCATGATCGAATCACTCTCCTAGGCCACATTATAGCAAAAAAGCACAGAGAAAGAAAAGGAAACTGGAATGGATACAATAAAAGTAATGTATATCTCTGGTTATCGCAGTTTTGAATTAGGCATATTCAAAGATAATGACCCTAAAATGACAGTTATTAAAAAAGTTTTAAAAAATGAATTGACTCAATTAGTGGAAGAAGGATTGGAATGGGTGATCATCAGCGGTAACTTAGGTGTCGAATTATGGGCAGGTGAAGTCGTCGCTGAAATGAAGACGGATTATCCAGAATTGAAGCTTGGGATCATTTATCCGTTTGCAGAGTTTGGCAATGGTTGGAATGAGAACAATCAGGAAAAGAAAAGACTGGTAGAACAGCTTTCTGACTATCGTGAGTCGGTGAGTCATCAACCCTATCAATCACCAAGTCAACTAAGGAATCATACCCAATTTATTCTACAACACACAGACGGGACCCTATTGATTTATGATCCAGAATATCCTGGAAAAACAGACTATTTTTTTAAGGATGCACAAAAATATCAAGGGAGTCATCCTTATGAGATTCGAACCGTCAGCATGGATGATTTGCAAAATTTTAGTGAATAAAATAATATAGTGTTTGATTTATCAAGTCTTTTCCGATACAATAAAAAAGTAGAAACGTTAATACGTAAATGAGAACTAGAGGTGTAAATATGGCGAATTTGATTTATAGTCCTAAAGACATTTTACAACAAGAATTCAAAACAAAAATGCGCGGATATGATCCGATCGAAGTGGACGAATTCTTAGACAATATTATCAAAGATTATGAGAATTACAGCAAACAACTCCTTGCTTTACAAGAAGAAAACGATAAATTAAGTGCAAAAGTCGCTCAATTATCGAAAAACCAAGGAGCAGCTCCAAGTCGTGCACAACAAACAGAAACTCCGAAAAGTGCGGCAGTAACAAATTTTGATATTTTAAAACGTCTATCAAATCTTGAACGTGAAGTATTTGGTAAAAAATTAGATGCACAAGCAGGAAATGTTCCACCAGTAACACCTAATCCAAACAACTATACAACAACAAACGAAGATGACAACGAAGCAACACGTCAGTTTTAAGCAATGAATCGATTTGTGGTTTTCGGGTAATCGCGGTCTGGCTTTGACCAGACTGAGGAAAGTCCATGCTCGCACAGGCTGTGATGCCTGTAGTGTTCGTGCTTAGCGAAAAAATAAGCTAAGGTACTCTTTTTAGAGTAACGGCAGGAAAACAAGCTAAGGTTTCGGCTATGCTTCAGTATCCTTGAAAGTGCCACAGTGACGAAGCGAACGAGGAAACTTGTTCGGTGGAACGCGGTAAACCCCTCGAGCGAGCAACCCAAACAACGGTAGGGGCGCTTTTTGTCGGGGAATCAGAACGAGACAAAAGGGCAGTTGATCTGCAGATAGATGGTTACCGCTTTGTTTTTTCTCCCTGGAAAAACAAAGTACAGAACATGGCTTATAGAAAACCACATCTTCAGGGAATAAATCGTTAGGCGAATAACAGCCTACAAAATCAGTACTAACAATAGCTTTTTCCTACGTCAAGCCTTTTCACATAGAAAAGATCGGATGTAGGGGATTTAGAAGAGGGTGTGACGGAAGCGCACAGCTCCAAGAATTAAGCAGCAACATACGAAAATAGCTTATCGTATTTTTGGGTGTTGTTGCTTATTTTCTAAGGGCTGCTTCTGCCACACCATTTGTTTGATTATAGAGGACGAAGATCATCATGCCTCTTTTTTGATTGATAAGGAGAATACAATGGATAAAAATAGAGAATTCAATTTAATAGCGACAGCGGCAAGTGGGCTAGAAGCATTAGTAGGAAAAGAACTTAGAGATCTTGGCATCGAGTGCCAAGTCGATAATGGTCGTGCGCGTTTCAAAGGGACGATGGAAACGATTGCTACAACCAATCTATGGTTACGTACAGCAGATCGTATCAAGATCGTCGTGGGTGAATTTGATGCCCGTACGTTTGATGAATTGTTCGAGCAAGTCAAAGCGTTACCATGGGAAGATTACCTTCCATTAGACGCCTCTTTCCCGGTTGCAGGAAAATCGATCAAATCGACGCTTTATAGTACACCAGACTGTCAAGCCATCACTAAGAAAGCAATTGTTGAAAGACTACGTACGTATTATCATCGTCCGTCTACTGTGCCATTGACAGAAACCGGTGCACATTTCCAACTAGAAGTTGCTTTACTGAAAGATCATGTGTTAGTGACCCTTGATACAACTGGTCCAAGTTTGTTCAAACGCGGTTATCGCTTAGAAAAAGGTGGTGCCCCATTAAAAGAAAATATGGCAGCAGCTTTAGTGATGTTGACGAACTGGCGAAAAGATCGTCCGTTTTATGATCCCGTTTGTGGTTCAGGAACACTGTGTATCGAAGCTGCACTGATCGGTCATAATATCGCCCCTGGTTTCAATCGTGAATTTGTGTGTGAGACGTGGGATTGGTTCGATCCGGCTATCATGGAAAAAGTTCGTGCAGCAGCAGAAGAACAGGCAGATTATGATATCGAATTAGATATCACTGGGTCTGATATCAATGGTCAATTGATCGGTATCGCCAGAGCCAATGCGGAAGAGATCGGTTTAGGAGATTCCATCACTTTCCAACAACGGGCAGTGAAGGACTTCAAAACGGAAAAAGAATACGGCGTGATCGTTGCTAATCCCCCTTATGGTGAACGCTTAGGTGAAGAAGAGTCTGTTCGTCGTCTCTACAAAGAAATGGGTGAGGTCTTCCGACCATTGAAAACGTGGAGTAAGTACATCTTGACAAGTGATTTAGCATTTGAAGAATTTTACGGACAAAAAGCAACAAAAAAACGTAAATTATACAATGGTGCATTGCGCACAGATCTGTTCCAATATTGGGGAACTCGGCCACCAAGAAAAGAACGGACTGAAAACGAATAACTAGGATATAAGTATGGACACCTAAAAACCATGGTTGGGACTTTAAGACCTTTGACCCTATGATTTTTGGAGGAATTCAAAATGAATGAACAAGCAAAAAAGTATTGGAAAGAATTTTGGCAAGGTGAATTCCCTCCAACAAATGTTACGGCAGAGCAGTGGGGGTGGGAAGGGACACCGATGGCAGATGAATTGGCGGACTTGATTTTAAAGGGGATCAAAACGGCGTCATGTTCATCATACGATGAATGCCTGTATTACGATGAAGCCCCGTTGTCTAAAATCGGCAGTTATACCATTGTTTTAAATAGTAAAGACGAACCTGTAGGCATCATAAAATATACAGATATGACGGTAATGCCAATGAATGAAGTAACAGAAGAAATTGCCCGTGCTGAGGGTGAGGGTGATTTGAGCTATGATTACTGGTATAAAGTTCATAAAAAATTTTTTAGGGAGTTACTGCCCCAAATTGGAAAAGAATTTTATGAAGAGATCCCCCTTGCTGTTGAACGGTTTGAATTAATCAACGCAAAGGAAATGTCGTAAAAGTAAGTGAGCGATAACTATTGGATAAATGATAACTAGGATAAGTTGGAGGATTTTTGGATGAATGAAAAGGAATTTTTGAAAGAAGTCAAAGAAATCGATTTAATGAGTCAAGCGTTAACAGTATTGGACTGGGATATCCAAACAGGCATGCCAGAAAAATCAAGTGAAGAACGCAGTGAAGTCAACAGTTATTTATATGGGCTATATTTCTCAAAAAAAGTCGGACCGAAAATCGCAGAAGCAATCGAATACTTCTCTGCGCACCCTGACGAATTGTCTGAACTTGGAAAAACGGTTTTTGAGAAAGTCAAAGAAGACTATGAATTAGAGCATAAAGTACCGGAAGAATTGATGATTGCTTTAACTTCTGCGACTTCTAAAGCCCACACAAAATGGCAAGAATCGCGTGAATCAAAACAATTTGGTGATTTTGAATCCGCGTTATCTGAAAACATCAAGATCACAAAACAATTGATTCCATATTGGCGTAAAGAGGAGAAAACAGACTATGATGTGCTGTTGAATCAATATGAACCAGGCATGACCGTAGAGATCTTAGATCAAGTATTTGATCAAGTCAAAGAAGGTATTATGTCCATCCGTCAAGCCTTAGTCGAAAAAGGAACAGCACCGGAGACAGATTTTCTTTCACGTAAAATGACGAAGGAACAACAAAAACGTTTTGTAGTCGGTGTGATCAAACAGTTAGGATATGATTTTTCTAGAGGTCGCTTAGATGACACGATCCATCCATTTATGATCGGGATCAATCGTAATGATGTCCGCATCACGACACGTTGGAATGAAGAGGACTTCAAAATGGCAACGTTTGGAGTGATCCATGAAGCCGGACACGGGATGTATGAACAAAATATTGATGAAAAATATATGTATACACCAGTTGGTGAAGGTACTTCGATGGGCATCCATGAGTCGCAATCACTTTTCAATGAAATCATTGTCGGCAGCAACCGCAGTTTCTGGGAAAAGCAGTACCCATTCTTCCAAGAGTGTGCTGAAGGAACCTTTGATGATATTTCTTTTGATGATTTCTATCGTTCATTACAGTATACAAAAGCAAGCTTGATTCGGATCGAAGCAGACAGTTTGACGTATCCATTACACATCATTATACGTTATGAGATCGAAAAAATGATGTTCAATGAAGGGTTAGAAGTTGAGAAATTACCAGAAGTATGGAACCAAAAATATGAAGAGTATTTAGGTATCCGTCCAACAAACGATTTAGAAGGAATCTTACAAGATGTCCATTGGTCAGGTGCAAGTTTTGGTTACTTCCCATCTTATGCGTTAGGATTCATGTATGCTGCACAATTATTACATGCAATGAAAAAAGATATCGCTGTTGATGAGATTTTGGCTTCTGATGATTACTCACCGATCAAAGAGTGGATGACAGAAAAAATCCATCAGTACGGCGCATCAAGAAAACCAAATCAATTGATTCAAGAGGCGACAGGAGAAGCATTGAATCCGCAGTACTTGATCGATTTTATGCGAAAACTTTACTTTAGCGTTTATGGTGTTGAAGAAGTCTAAAAAATTCTCAAATAGAAGGTGAAAGCGGCAGTGGATAAATTAAATGAAATTGCTAACTACAGCATGGCACAATTGGCTTTGGATCGTTCAGGACATGGTGTGGACCATACGAATCGAGTAGTCGAACTTTCCCGACAAGTCCTTGAGACACTACCGCAAGCCAATCCTTTTATCACGCTGGCAGCGGCATATCTACACGATACGATTGATGATAAAGTGGTTGAAGATGAAGAGCAAGCGAAAGAAGGACTCAGAGTCTTTTTGGCAAACATCGGAGTTGCAGAATCAGAGATTCATCAAATCTTTCATATCATCGAAAATATGTCTTTTTCAAAAAGTTTGTCTGATAACGTCGAATTGTCCTTAGAAGGCAAGATCGTACAGGATGCAGATCGCTTAGAGGCGTTAGGTGCGATGGGTATCTTACGTACGGCATATTATGGAGGACATAAGGGGCATCCGATTTTTGACCCAGCCATCCAGACAATCAATTATACGAACAAACAAGATTATCGTAAAGGCTCGACAGTCATCAATCATTTTTATGAAAAATTGTTGTTATTGCCAGATCAAATGAATACGGGGTACGCGAAACAAGAAGCAAAACGACGTGAAGTGTTCATGCGTGAATTTCTAGAGGAGTTCTACAAAGAATGGTTTGTCGGCGATGATTCACTAGATGCACAAATCTGGCGTAACCGATAATTAAATAGATACGTCTGAGCCATTCGTCCTCTCGCGTCATCTAAAATCAAATAAACGGCGGGAACAGAAGGAAGTTCTTCGTAAAATAAGGCGTCATCCACAAAAAGTTGAAAAACAATTTTCGTGGATGACGCCTTATTTTTTGAGGTTAAACACTTCTGTTTCGATCTCGTCTTTCTATTTGTTTTTTCGAATTTGCTTGATCCTTAACAATGCTCGGAAGATATTCAACAAAAATAATAAAGTAGCAATTCCAATCGGTACCCAGATCAAATAGACAGAATAGCCAAGTTCTGCAGAAAGTTCTGCACTTGAAGAATGTGAAAGCTCAGAGACTGCTTGTTGCCATGTCTGTAAGTTGAAAACAAGCATAAAGCCTGCGATGATCAATAGAATAAAGCCTAAGTAATGGATCGATGTCCGCTTACGAATCAATGCAAAGACTAAATAGAGAATAAGTAAAAATGCTGGAACACCAAATACAAAATAAATATTAAGCAAAATGAATCGCCTCCTCATAATAATCATACTTCAATTGATAGGAATTTAAAAATAATTTAGTCATTACTTGCATTCTTTTCACCAATATTGCTAAGATAACTGTATTCAAAGGAGGTCTTTTTGTTTTATGGCAAGTTATATCGAGCCGATTCGTTTTGCGTTGATTGTCTTTCCTTTTCTTGCATTGGCGATTTCTGCTATCTTTTTTATTTATGAATACCGAAAGTATGGAACGTTTCTCCTAACTAGAGCGGTCATTTTATATTCATTTGTCTTTTATCTATTATGTGCTTACTTTTTAGTGATTTTACCTTTACCTACTAAGGAAGCTGTTGCGAAAATGACAGGTCCAAAAATGGAATTACACCTATTTGCGTCTTGGGAGAACTTCAGAGCGAATACAGTCCTCGTGTTGTCCGATCCGAGTACCTATTTATCTGCGATGCGACAAAGTGTTTTTTTAGAGCCATTATTCAATGTCTTTTTACTCTTACCTTTTGGCATCTATTTAAGGTATTATTTCCGACTATCCTTCGTCAAAACGGTCATTGCAAGTTTCTGTCTCTCCCTATTTTTTGAGTTGACACAATTAACCGGTCTTTACTTTATCTATCCACGTCCGTATCGATTATTCGATGTCAATGATTTACTGACCAATACATTTGGCGGAATGCTTGGCTATCTTGTGACGCCAATCTTTACGTTTATGTTGCCAACAAGAGCGAGAATGGATGAAGTATCTTATGAAAAAGGCAAGACAGTCTCTTTGACACGCCGTCTGGTTGCCTATTTGATCGATTGGTTTTTCTTATCTATTTGTACGTCGATCATCGGAGTGGTTGCCGGATTGTCGATTGGAAGTAGCGAGTTCACCTCCTATAGTTGGTGGTTGTTCGTGCAAGTCTTTCTCTATTTCATGCTTCTTCCTGTCTTTACAAATGGTCGAACACTTGGGAAAAAAATCGTCCGGATCAAGCTTGTTGAAGATGGGAGGGAACGAATCAGATTTCGTGCATTGTTCATTCGATATGCGTATCTCTATTTCTTATTTTATGGGCTAGGCTGGTTGAGCCAATTAGTTGGTCCAGTCATCAATCAAGCGACTGGTGTCACACAGATGAGTGCAGTATTCATTTTCTTATGTACCTTGGTTGCACAGTTCATCTTCGGCCTGAATCTATTCTTATATTTTATTCGCAAAAAGAGAGTTTTATTCTATGAGAAAGCGAGTCATACTTATACGATCAGTACGATCAAAGATAGAAAAGCCTGACCTTTTCAAGCAAAATAAGCAAATTTATGGTATAATTCCAAAGTCGTGAAAAATACAAAGAGAAGAGGTGTCGAAATGAGTCATTTTAAACAATTCAATTTTCATCCGTTTATCAACGAAGCGTTAGCAGAAAAAGGGTTCCAACAACCAACAGAAGTGCAAGAACGATTGATTCCTTTGATTTTAAAAGGGAAAAATATCATCGGACAATCACAAACTGGTTCAGGAAAAACGCATACGTTTCTTTTGCCTCTATTTCAAAAAATCAATGCCAATAAAGAAGAAGTCCAAGTGGTGATCACAGCACCAAGTCGTGAACTGGCGACGCAGATCTATGAAGCTGCTGTTCAAATCGCTAAGTTTTCCGATCCGGAGATTCGCGTATCGAATTTTGTCGGCGGAACAGACAAACAACGTCAATTAAATCGCTTGAATCACCAACAACCGCAAATCGTTGTCGGTACACCAGGGCGTATCCTTGACATGATGAATGAGCAAGCTTTAAAGATCCATACAGCCTTTGCGTTCATCGTGGATGAAGCAGATATGACCTTAGATATGGGATTCTTGAATGAAGTTGATCAAATCGCTAGCCGCTTGCCAGAAAAATTACAATTTTTAGTTTTCTCAGCAACGATTCCAGAAAAACTACGCCCATTCTTGCGTAAATATATGGAAAATCCAATCATCGAAGAAATCAAACCAAAAGCAGTGATCTCAGAAGATATCGAGAATTGGTTAGTTTCAACAAAAGGAAAGGATAAGAATCAAACGATCTATCAATTATTGACGATCGGGCATCCTTATTTAGCAATTGTCTTTGCAAATACGAAACAACATGTAGACGAAATCGCTGATTACTTGAAAAACCAAGGCTTGAAAGTAGCGAAGATCCATGGAGATATCACTCCTCGTGAGCGTAAGCGTGTGATGCGTCAAGTGCAAAACTTAGAGTATCAATATGTAGTTGCGACAGACTTAGCTGCTCGTGGTATCGATATCGAAGGCGTTTCTCATGTCATCAATGCGGAGGTTCCAGAAGATCTAGATTTCTTTATCCACCGTGTCGGTCGTACTGGTAGAAATGGCTTAAAAGGAACCGCGATCACTTTATATGCACCAAGTGATGAGCCATTGATCGAAGGCATCGAAAAAATCGGTGTTGTTTTTGAGCCAATGGAAATCAAAAATGGTGAAATCGTTAAAACCTATGACCGTAACCGTCGGACGAAACGTGAAAAATCAAAAGATAGTCTTGACCCAACGCTGATTGGTTTAGTCAAAAAGAAAAAGAAAAAAATCAAACCTGGTTACAAGAAAAAAATCGACTGGGCGATTGCGGAGAAAAATAAAAAAGACCGCAAGATCGAAAGACGTCAACAAACGCGTACAGCCAGAAAAAATAAAAAGAATTCCAACCAATAAGAGCAGTCATGAGCGAATCACGCTGCCCTTGACTTTTAGCCCCAAAAACCTAAATAGGAAATCTATTTTGGGTTTTGGGGCTGATTTTTTTGATTAAACAGTTGATATTAGGAGAGCTGTTTTCGCATCTGTTGACAAAGAATGCCGTCTTCGATCAGTGGGTCTGAAAAACTCTGATAGCCCTGCTTTTCGTAGAAAGGAACGGCGGGAATTTCTGCAATCAAATAAATTTCTTTGAATGCTTCATTTAGTGCTCGCTTTTCTGCCAATTGAAGCATTTCTCTGCCAATCCCACGTTTGCGCCAATCTTTTGCGACACAAAAACGATCAAATTGGATTTGTTCGTCACTTTGTTTTTGGTAACGTAAGGTAGCAATTGGCTGTTCGTTATGGATCATGACAAGGTTTGGGTAATAGGCATCCTTACCGTCAAATTCTAAATGAGCAGGTATTTCTTGCTCTAACACGAATACGTCATAACGTAAAACGTAACTGCTGGCTTTTATCCATTCTTCGGTTCCAAAATACGTTTCCATTGTTTTGCCTCCCTAGGGTTCTTTCCTGATTATAGCAAGGAAAACGTAGACCGCAAACAATGAAAAATCAAAAAGTAGGATTGACAGCATCGCTAAGAATACGTATACTGATAAAGTACAAAAAGGACATAGTTTGTTTTAGACTGACTCACAGAAAATTCTTTCTCGGCTGAAAAAAGAATAGTCACTGTTCAAACTGCTCCCTTTTTCAATTTGATAGAAATATCAACGCGACTCAGCGTTAACGAGTTTAAGAGGTAATGAGTAAACATCATTGCAATCAAGGTGGTACCGCGAGTTTTCGTCCTTGGCTGTAATGGTGTTTTTTGTCGTTTATTATGTAGAAAGAAGGTAAAACAATGAAAAAATTAAGCAGTGCAGAAGTACGTCAAATGTTTTTAGACTTTTTCCAAGAAAAAGGACATACGATCGAACCTAGTGCTTCACTAGTACCGGTCAATGATCCAACCTTATTATGGATCAACTCAGGAGTGGCGACACTAAAGAAATATTTTGATGGATCTGTTGTACCAGACAATCCAAGAATCACGAATGCTCAAAAATCGATTCGTACGAACGACATCGAAAATGTAGGGAAAACTGCACGTCATCATACGATGTTTGAAATGTTAGGGAACTTCTCGATCGGCGATTATTTCAAAGAAGAGGCAATCCACTGGGCATGGGAATTTTTAACAAGTCCAAAATGGATGGCGTTTGATCCTGAGAAATTATATGTCACTGTTTATCCAAAAGATACAGAAGCAAAACGTATCTGGCACGAAGAAGTAGGATTATCTCTTGACCATATCGTGGATGTAGAAGATAACTTTTGGGATATCGGTGCTGGACCATGTGGGCCAGATACAGAGATTTTTTATGATCGTGGCGAAGCCTATAATGACTTGGAAGAAGATGATCCTGAAAACTACCCTGGTGGCGAAAATGAACGTTATCTTGAAATCTGGAACTTAGTATTTTCAGAGTTCAACCACAAACCAGATAATACGTTTGAACCTCTTCCACATAAAAACATTGATACGGGCATGGGCTTGGAACGAATGGTTTCAATCGTTCAAGATGCACCAACCAACTTTGAAACAGATTTATTTATGCCGATCATCCATGCAGTTGAGCAATTGAGCAACAAAGTAAAATACGGTGAGGATGCCTTAACTGATATTTCATATAAAGTAATCGCTGACCATATCCGAGCATTATCCTTTGCAATCGGTGACGGGGCATTGCCTTCAAATGAAGGTCGTGGATATGTCTTGCGTCGTTTGTTACGTCGAGCAGTCATGCACGGGAAAAAATTAGGGATCGAGCAAGCTTTCTTATACCGTTTAGTGCCTGTTGTTGGCGAAATCATGGAGAGCTACTACCCTGAAGTTTTGGAACAAAAAGAATTCATCGAAAAAGTCGTTCGTATGGAAGAAGAACGTTTCAATGAAACGATCAACGAAGGGCTTGAGATCTTGAACCAAGTGATCAAAGAGGTAAAACAAGCAAACGGAACAACGCTTGCCGGAAAAGATATCTTTAAACTTTACGATACGTATGGATTCCCAGTTGAATTGACAGAAGAAGTGGCGGAAGATGAAGGATTGAATGTCGATCACGCAGGCTTTGAAACAGAAATGCAGGCGCAACGTGATCGCGCGCGTGCGGCTCGTAATACAGAAACATCTATGGGTGTTCAATCTGCTTTATTGACAGATATCAAAGTAGATAGCACATTCATCGGTTATGACCATATTGAATCTGACAGTGAATTACTAGTGATCGTCCAAGACGAAACAATCGTCAGTGAACTATCAGATGGGGAAGCGCAATTGATCTTTGATCAAACACCATTTTATGCTGAAATGGGTGGACAAGTAGCCGATCAAGGTTGGATCATTGATGCCTCTGGTGAAACAGTAGCAAATGTGACTGATGTTCGTAAAGCACCAAATGGACAATTCTTGCATAAAGTAGAAGTCCTTTCTGAGATCAAAGAAGGAAACACCTATCATTTATTGATTGATGAACCAAGACGTAACCGAATCATCAAAAACCATACGGCTACTCACTTATTGCACAAAGCATTAAAAGAAGTATTAGGCGATCATGCCAACCAAGCAGGTTCATTGGTTGCACCAGGTCATTTGCGTTTTGACTTCACACATTTTGGTCAAATCACAAGTGAAGAATTAGCGAAAATGGAACAAATCGTAAACGAAAAAATCTGGGAAGCCATTCCTGTTGAAACGATCGAAACAGACATCGATACAGCGAAAAATATGGGCGCAATGGCATTGTTTGGCGAAAAATATGGCAACGAAGTCCGCGTGGTCAATATCGGCGGTTGGTCGATCGAGTTATGTGGTGGTACGCATGTTGGTAATACCGAAAACATCGGAATCTTTAAAATCGTTTCTGAATCTGGGATCGGTGCAGGGGTTCGTCGGATCGAAGCGGTGACAAGTAAAGAAGCTTATGAATTGTTGGAAAGCGAAGAACAACAACTAAAAGAAGTTGCGGCAATCGTGAAATCACCACAATTGAAAGAAGTCGTAGCTAAAGCAGAACAATTGCAACAACAATTAAGAGAACTACAAAAAGAAAATGAACAATTGGCAAGTAAGTTAGCCAACCAACAAGCAGGAGATATTTTCAAAAATGCAGAGACGATCAATGGTAAAACGATCATCACTGCACAAGTTAAAGTAAAAGACATAAATCAATTACGTCAATTAGCCGATCAATGGAAACAAAAAGCAGTTTCAGATATTCTTGTCTTGGCAAACGAACAAGAAGGCAAAGTCAGCTTGTTAGCAGCAATGACGCCTGAAGCAAATGAAGCAGGTTTAAAAGCTGGCGATTTGATCAAAGCAATCGCACCGAAAGTTGGCGGTGGTGGCGGTGGTCGTCCAGATATGGCGCAAGCAGGTGGAAAAAACCCAGCTGGTATCTCAGACGCATTGACAGAAGCAAAAACATGGTTAGAAAATAAATAGAAGCAAGCGTAGTTTTTTACTACAAATAAATGGCAAGCGAGTTTGGGATGATTTCCCAAGCTCGTTGCTTTATTTTCATTGGCTCAACGGTTGTTGCTATGTACAAATTTATTGACAAATCAACAAAACGCTATAGGATTAGAGTAAAGCAAACAGGGGGAGATTCAATGAATAGCAAAAATAAAACATTTCGGTTAGTACTTCGTGCCATTTTGTTAGCCATCATTATCGTTCAATCAATGATTCCATGGTTAGGTTTTATCCCATTAGGTTTTATTAGCTTGACGATCATCCATATCACAGTAATCGTAGCGGCCGTAGTATTAGGACCGAAAGATGGCATGTTGATCGGCTTGTTCTGGGGAATTGCGACGATCATCCGAGCCTACGCGATGCCAACTACACCGTTCGATACATTGGTTTTTACCAATCCAATCATCTCAGTTGTACCCAGAGTTTTAGTGGGACTAGTGGCTGGCTTAGTATTCCATTGGTTGTATAAGCGTTCCTCTACGATCGTCGTACCGGCTGTTGTAGCTGGGATTCTAGGCTCTCTAGTCAATACGATCCTTGTTTTAGGATTTATGGGCTTATTTTATACGAATGCCACAGCTCAAGCTTATGGTGTCGATGCTTCGGTCTTGTTCAAGACACTTGCTGGGATTGCTGCAATCAATGGGATTCCAGAAGCTATCGGCGCGGGGCTCATCACACCATTACTCGCCAAAGCATTATTTGCAGCAACACCTTTAAAACCTGAATGATATAAGACCAGCAATCACAGATAAAAGGAGTCACAAATTTGGCAAAGAAACAAGAAACACTAACAGCAAAAGAACGAACAAAAAAAGCATTGATGGCAGGAGTATGGGGACTGTTAACTAATGTGATCCTATTCGTTGCGAAATTGATGATCGGACTACTCTCTGGAAGTGTGTCGATCATGGCGGATGCCATCAACAGTTTGTCGGATACCGCTTCTTCTGTTTTGACTTTGGTTGGCTTCAAAATCGCGGCAAAACCAGCAGATCCGGAACATCCTTATGGACACGAACGTTTTGAATATATTAGTGGACTATTCGTATCTCTCATCATCACGTATGTCGGATTCCAGTTCTTACACTCCTCAATTGAAAAAATCATCGATCCGGAAAATATTGCCTTATCACCGATCATCTTTTTAGTTTTAGTCTTTTCTATTGCTTTAAAAGTTATTCAGGGACGTATGTACAAGAAAACCGCAAAAATGATCGATTCGGAAACGTTACATGCCACTGCCAAAGACAGTTATAATGATGTATATACGACCTTTGCTGTTTTACTCTCAGCTTCTGTCGAATGGTTGACAGAGTGGCGCGTGGATGGCTATATTGGCTTCTTGTTAGCACTTTACATTTTGTACAGCGGCGTAATGATGTTAAGAGAATTCGTATATGAATTATTAGGGAGCCGTCCTACTGTTGAACAGATCCAGGCGATGGAGGAGCAGCTAAATGGCTATACAAAAATACTCGGTTATCATGACTTGTTAGTGCATAATTACGGACCAAATCAACGTTTTGCTTCAGTTCACGTGGAAGTCGATGATCGGCTAGATTTGAATGAAGCACACAAGATCATGGACATTATCGAAAAGGATTTTAAACGATCATTAGGTGTAGAATTAGTCTGTCATCTAGATCCTGTACCAGTCAACAATGAGAATTATCAAGAGATTCTTAATGAGTTGAAAAAAATCATCAATGAGACAGCAGAAGGTCTGAAAATCCATGATTTCCGCATGATCCATAAAGGACAGATCCTACAATTTGATGTCGTTGTCCCTGAAGGTACGCGTTTGTCTGACGAGGAATTAGAACGAATGATGCGTATCCAAATAGAAAAGAGAGTCGGGCAGTATCAATTAGATATCACCTTTGATCATAATTATTTACTTTTCTAAATTGTTGACAAAAAATAATACGCGATGTTTAAATATCTATACGACCTATCTGTCGCGATGAGATTTTGACTAAACTTAAAATAAGCAAAAAACCTGAAATCTTAAATAATCGGGTTTTTTGCTTATTTTAAAACAAATCTTTTAGCCTTTCATTTTGGTTATTAGAAATACTATAATGGATGACAGTAGACTTTTACGTTATATTGTTCTGAAAGACGTATGTGTTTTCTAGGACAAAATAGGATAACCAAAACAGACAATGGCTGCTTCTTCGTTGTACCTACAAATGTTTGACTGAACCTAGATGAAAGTTTTCGCGGATTTGTTCGTCACGCTAAATCGAATTTTGATGGTGAAAGAATCAGAAGAGGCAACTTCTCGTCGGATTTAGACATGGACAAATAGTACATCCGAGGGATAATAAAAGGAAGTGAAAAATTTGGCAGAAAACTAAAAACGAATCCTCTTTTGGAACAGACTTCAATGATAGCTTTTATATCTTATCATGACCCATAAAGACAGCGTTGATAAAATAAACAGAATGATCGATACATATATGGATAGTCAGACTTTTTCAGAAAATACCTTGGAGATTATGAGGTCATGTTAGCTGAATTCGGCGTATGTTAATAGTTGACCAAAATAAAGCATTCAAAAATTTTGTCGGAATCTAGCTATCAGGACTTATTTATTCTAATCGATAACTGGAAACAATAAACATTTATTTTGCCCTTACAATCTTTGAGTTAGTCCAAATAACAGCGACATAAAATGCTGAATATTTAGCAAATGTTTGAAAGAATCGTGTCTCAACATTTGTTGATCTATTATTATGAATATGTTCTTTTATAGACCGAGACAAAAGAAGAAGTTGACCGTATAAAGTGCTTGCAAATCAAGGTACGATTACTAATTGCTTTGTTCCAATATTTTATAAAAATTTTTGTAAAGCTTGTCTAGCTAGATTATCAGCGCCTTTATTTTTACTTTCAGGTACCCACTGAAGGATCAACATTGAAAAATCTTTTAATAGACTTTGTATTTTTTCTAAATAAGGTAAAAAATCTTTGTTGTTCGTATGATTTTTATCGATAGTTGATACAAGTACTTTACTATCGGAATAGCAGAGAATGATTTCTTCGGTCATCTGTCTATTCTTTAGAATTTCTAAAGTTTTTAAAAAGACTTCAAACTCGGCTTGATGGTTTGAACCAAAGGACAAAGGGATAGACAACTGTTCTTGTTGTTGATCAGCGATTATTAATATTCCTCCACCACTAGGTCCAGGGTTGCATTTTGTTGATGCGTCAATGTATACTTTTAACATAAGGAAAAACACGCCCTTCAAAAATTGTCGGTTTGACTTATTATACCACTACAGATAAAGACACGAGGTTGAAGAATGAAAAAAAATATTCGCTGGCAGCCCGAAACGGCACAGTCGATCATTTATTGGTCATCAACATTTATTCTATTATTTTTGAGTTTGATTTTATCGTTAGAAAATACAAGGCCTTATTGGAAAAGTAATATTTTAATGGGAATTTTCTTTATTTTTCTTTTGCTAGGATTTCGACGCTCACTAGTTTTAAAGAAAGAGGCAATAAAAATAAAATATGCTGCTTTTTGGAGAGATCGCGACATACCTATCAATGAAATCAAGGAAGTCCACGTACAAAAACGTAAAGTATCTTTATCTCTTGTAAAAGGCAAAGAGCCATTCGTGATTTTCGTCAATCAGAAGGCACAAGGAAAATTGCTTGATCACTTGAAACATCCACATAAACAAACGATCAACACTTCTTCACTGTTAAAGAATACGAATGATTTAGTTGAGTAAAAAATAACAATAGAGACTTTAGTTATTTTTAACTGCACAGAGAGTCGTCTATAATAATAAAAAAGCTATTCCGAAAAACACCGGAATAGCTTATTTTGTTTGATTGGACTAAGCTTGATCATTGATCTTTTTGACATGGGCCGCCTGAATGCCTCGATTACCTTCAATGACGGTAAATTCTACCACTTGGTTTTCTTCAAGTGTTTTGAATCCTTCTTCTTCGATTGCAGTAAAATGTACGAAGATCTCTTCTGTTTTATCATAACTAATAAAGCCATATCCTTTTTTGTTATCGAACCATTTCACCATTCCTGTGGTCAAAACACTCACGACCTTTCTATGTCTGATCATAGCCTATATTATAAAGAGAATTAATAGGTACGTCAAATAAATTAAAAGTCAGTTTTTTTTGTTTTTTTTTACAAGGAAAACAGGTATAATGGATTTAACTTAACAAAATATAAATATTTTTATATATAGTTCGTGAAAAGGGGCGTTTTAATGAAGAATGATTTAGAAATTTCACAAGAAACACAGCTAAAACCGATAGTTAGAGTTGCGGATAGCATTGGAATCAATGAAGATGATTTGGAATTATATGGAAAATACAAAGCAAAAATAAACTTTACCGCAATAAATGATTTTTCGGAAAAAGAGGATGGTCGCCTCATATTGGTAACTTCTATCAATCCAACACCAGCGGGAGAAGGAAAATCAACAGTTACAGTCGGATTAGGTGACGCGTTGAACCAAATAGACAAAAAAGCAGTGATTGCATTGCGTGAGCCCTCATTAGGTCCGGTTATGGGAATCAAGGGCGGAGCGACAGGAGGTGGCTACGCACAAGTATTACCAATGGAAGATATCAATTTGCATTTTACTGGCGATATGCATGCCATCACTTCTGCAAACAATGCATTGTCAGCTCTATTAGATAATCATATCCATCAAGGAAATGAGCTGGGGATCGATCCTCGACGTGTCATTTGGAAACGTGTGGTGGATTTAAACGACCGAGCATTGCGAAATGTGATCGTTGGGCTGGGCGGACCGATGCAAGGGGTACCAAGAGAAGATGGATTCGACATTACTGTGGCTAGTGAAATCATGGCAATTTTGTGTTTAGCTGCTGATTTAGATGATTTAAAAGCTCGGTTAGCACGAATCGTGATTGGCTACACCTATGATCGTCGCCCTGTAACAGCAGGGGATCTAAAAGCAGAGGGTTCCCTTGCTTTGTTATTAAAAGATGCAATTAAACCGAATCTCGTACAAACGATCTATGGTACACCAGCATTTATCCATGGTGGACCATTTGCAAATATTGCTCATGGCTGTAATAGTGTACTAGCAACTAAAACTGCTTTGAAAATTGCGGATTATGTAGTGACTGAAGCTGGTTTTGGTGCTGATTTAGGAGGAGAAAAATTCCTAGATATCAAAGTTCCTAATTTGCAGAAAGCACCAGATGCGATTGTGATCGTAGCAACTGTCCGTGCGTTAAAAATGCACGGGGGATTGGATAAGGCAGAATTACAAAATGAAAATCTCAAGGCGTTGCAAACTGGATATGCGAACTTAAAACGGCATATTCGTAATATGAAAAGTTACCAGATTCCAGTGATCGTCGCAATCAATGAGTTTGTGACTGATACAGACGCTGAATTAGAATTACTGAAAGAATTGTGTGAAAAAGAAGGAGTCGTAGCAAAACGCGCAAGTGTTTGGGAAAATGGTGCGGAAGGTGGCGTGGACTTAGCAAAGGCAGTCGTAGAATTGATCGATACAGAAAGCGCGGATTACGTTCCATTGTACCAATCCAGTGATCCGATCAAAACAAAAGTCCAAGCGGTTGTTCAAAAAATCTACGGTGGCAAAGAAGTCTCTTTTAGTAAAAAAGCAGAAAATCAAATCATTGAATTTGAGAAAAATGGTTGGTCTGACTTACCGGTTTGTATGGCAAAAACCCAGTACTCTTTTTCTGATGATCCAACATTATTAGGTGCACCAGAGGATTTCACAATCACGATCCGTGAATTTGTACCTAAGTTAGGTGCCGGATTTTTAGTCGCTTTGACAGGCGAAGTGATGACGATGCCTGGATTACCAAAAAAACCAGCCGCCTTGAATATGAACGTAACGAATCAAGGAGAAGTAATCGGTTTATTCTAATCGAAAAACGTAAGATTTTAAGTAGTCTTCACTGACTCTTTTTAATATTTAGGCGTATAAGTAAAAAATAGTTGATCTATTTTTACTTATACGTTTTTTTATATTGATTAATTTATACCTAAATGACAAAAAAAGTTCAAGTTTTTATTATTAAAAAAAAACTAGTCACGAGTTCAAATGGACGGATATATATAATTGGGGCATAAAATTGTACTGTTAAATTAGTATCTCATCAAAAAAACAAGGAGAGGAAGCTATGCCAATCGATAATCAAAGTAATCGAAAACGAAATGGACAATTCAACAATGAAAAGAATAATAAAGAAGATAAGCAGGCTTTTGAAGATGCAGTAAAAGCAATTTCTTCTGGCGTCGGCCATGCCCCAACGCCAGCGATTTTTCACTCGCCATTATTATTGTCACTATATGTCTCGAGCATCTTAGGAAATGTGGTCGTTAGAGGAGAGGGCCCCAAACAACAACGAGTTAAGCGGAATAGTGGCACTGTTTTTGAAGCAGATACTTTTGTTGAAGTCACACAACATGCAAATCAATCAGAAGTATTGAATTCGCTCACCTCTCATTCGACGGTGAACACGACGTTGCTCACACCAGCTTTGACAGAGAACTCGACGGCTATTGATACTGTGAATGCACCATTTTTTCGAACTTTTTATGATAATACTACTTACAATTTGACAGATTTTTCTCATCATTGGAGTTTAAATGTACATAAAATAGCACACGGCATTGCAGAAACATATGGATGCACAACAAATAAGACGAGCATAACGCGCCCAATTTTAGAGGAAGAATCTAATCCGTTCAATCACACCCAAGTCCACTTTAAAACCGTTTGTCAGAGTGCGATTGCTGAGTCTCAAAAGATAAATCAACAACCAACAGATCAACCCACAGAGCTACATCATTTTTCCTTCAAGAAAGGAGGCGATGGGAGTTCCAAACAACAATTTTTATTTGAAGATTCGGCGGAAAAACTAAAAAATATTTTTAAACAATCATTTAACAAAACCAGCCATCAGACGGATCAACAGACAACAGGAAATGCGACAAACGATACTTCTGGGACAGCTAATTTCTTTAAGGGACTAACTGAGGCTTTCGTCACATTTTTTAATGATTTTGATCAACCAATCTATACAGAAAAACATGAAAGTTTAAAAGGAGATTCGCTGATCACTCGCTTTTTATCAATGATGGCTCAAAGTATTTCATACCAAGATGAGATCCATCAGACAGCTACACCTTCAAAAGATAAAAATGTTCCTCATGCTTTTCGATCCTATGACTTCTCAAGTGGAATTCCAGCTTTGAAAAAAGAAGAGGAAGGATTTGCGACACAATTTTGGACATTGTTTAGTAAAATGGATGAAACACTGACCAACTTTATAAAAAAATGGGATTTATTCGTAGTTCGAGGAGCTGAAGCAAGGCCGATCAACCATCCTTTTTCTGACAATGAAGATAGTGTATCGGCAAGTGAAACGGGCGATGAAAAAACGGCGATAGAAAATCAGCAAAAAATAGCCACCACTGAATCGACGAATACTTCTGACTTAGTGGTAGTCGGTAAAATCATTGAAGATATTGAACAAAATCGAAAGCCTGCTGAGCGTTACGAGGAACCTATTCCGGCATTTTTTTATGATAAAAAGCTGTTTGAGCGAAAGGATGCGACGGATAAGGCAATCACACAGTTGAAAGAATTTTTAGTGAAACAAAAAATTGTAAGTAAAACTGCCCATGCAGGACTAGTGCTTAAAGAACTTGAGAAATGGGCAGAGATAAAATCGCTCCATGATCTTTCAGAAGAATCAGATAAAATACAATTTTTGAATTTTTTCATCCGGTACTCCTATGGGTTAGAAGATGCAAGAGCAGGGGACATATCATCGGCTAACCAATTGCAATCGACTTTTATGCAATTGAAAATAAATGTAGGTTTAATAGGGTACACCTTCCAGCAGAATACGTATCCTATTCAATTGTCGCCAAAGGAAACACCTGATGTTACGAATGTTCAAGCAGAAACAGAGGTGAGTAATCAAATTTTTTCAGACTTCATTCATGATCGACCTGCTTCTATTTCAATAAATCAGACAATCACTGCGGTAGTCTATCATCGCGATCTTTTCAACCAACGAGAGAAAACAAAAATAGTGAATCAAGGGCTTGTCTGCTTTGCCTATAAACAGGGAACTAGGCTAAAAAATCCCTCAGCGAGCCATTTAATTAGATGGATGCAAAAATGGATACTTAGAGGGAAGAATTATGCGGAAATTGTGAATAGAGAGGAACTTGCAGCGAAAGAGTTGCTAAAAGCATATGGTTCTAAAATGAAAATTAGTTCTCCGAACGACTCAAGGGCGGTTATCCAACAATGGGAAAATAATAATGCGCAGATGGGATATACTTATAAAAAAGATGAGATTAATGTAATCGGACAAGCGACGGATAAGGAAAAGAAGGCAGAACAATTAGAAAAACAAAGAGTACTATCGTTTCTTCGAGAAAATGGCATTATTCCTATGACCGGTTCCACTTATGTACTCGAAGAAGATCAAAAACCATTTCTTTTCAATGAACGAGAGGAAGTCATCGATCAACGGATTGTTGCTTTTTTGAAGAAAAAGGGTATCGTTTGTGATACGTCTAATTCTGAGCGGCTTGCTGAAACAGTATCAAATTGGGTATTGATTGAAGGGGCGAATCAAAAAATAATTGATCCCGTCAAACTCAAGCAATTCTCGCAAGCAATCTTGGGTCAAGAGGACAACGGTCTGATCTCCAATAAAGAAGCAGAACTAACGTTTACGAAATGGTTATGGGGAAAATTGGAGAAAGACGACTCTTCAACTGTATCTAATAGTCAAACAAAAACAAGCAAGTCTGTTTTGGAAAATAGTGAAACGCAATGGAGAAGTCAAGAAGTACTTGATAAAGTAGAGTTATTTTTACGCGAAAAGTACTTGATCAAAGGTGAGGTAACAAAAGAGGATATTTTGAGTGGAATAGGAGGATGGTTTAGGCAAGGCAGCGTAAATGGCGAGGTCAGTCCAGAGAAGATACAAGGTATTGCGACAGTTATATTGAAAGAACTAAAGTTATATGGTGGAGCAGAAGGTGAGTTAGTTTCTGACAAAAGCGCGATAAAAACAGTAATGAAATGGGTCATTGAGAATGTCTTAGAAAGCACTATTGAAGTATTTGCAACAAAAAAAATCCTTGATCATCCCAATCCAGATAACTTTACGATTGGCGAGCTTAGGAATTCTTTTAAACTAGATGAATTCGTAAAAAGCGGACAACTTAAGCTTGTGAAAGAAGACAATCCACAAAAACAAAATGAATTAGAGAATAATGTACGTTTGTTGTGGAGTATTTGTCTGAACTATATGCTTCCCAATTATTTTCTTAAATCGAGTGATTTGTCAGATAATTTGCTGATCTCGGATTATCGTTCATTGATGCAAATGACAGGATCAAGAATATTAGCCGCTTCAGGTTTACTTAATCAGTTTAATCAAGAGGAAATTCGTACACTTGGCGAACTTTTCTTCGAATCTGTTAGTAATCAAGGAATCCAAGATATGGAAGAATTGGATCACCTTCTGTTTCCTGCATTATTTACTACTGCACAATTGGATGCTTCCCTTTTGCGAAAATCTATGGAAGAAGGTAATTATAAAGAAGTCGCAATCAGTACATTTATTGGTTATTTCCAGAGAGGCTACTTTGCGATCATGGCACATCAAGAAGAAATCAATCGCCTCTATGGGAACTATCAGACAGCAGTGATTAACTTTCGAAGAAAACAAGCACTAGTGACTGAAGTGATCAATGAGTGTGAAAGACTCGGCATAAGAGTCACTAAATTAGCAAGTCAAGTGTATTTAGCTGGAGGAAATCCTTGCCCAGGGCCATGGATTCCTCGTGATCTCGAAAAATGGTACACAGAATTAACAACAGAAGTAGTAGAATCCTATCATTTATTGAATCGGAAACTGATTGGCTTATCCATTCATTCAAGTAATCAATCAGAATTAGATTTTATGTTTTCCCCTGAAACTCATATCTATGAAGGATCTGCTAAGTTTATAGATACAGATGGTCCTTCAAAAACAGTGGGACCTTCACCATCGATCGTTTTTTCCGGTAATCGACAAGAAAGAGACGACCTGATCTTGCCACTTAAGGAAACAGATATACTCATTGCGATTCGTGACAACGAAGAAAGACGGTATGCATTGAAAAGATTGGAGAAGGAAGGTGGATATGCCTTTTATCGTGTAGATAAAGATCCGTTTCTATTGTTAGAATATGATTTAGTTGATCTAAAATCCCTCTGGTGGAGGAAGCCAAAAAAAGTAGGGGATAAAATTCAAATTGGTCGATACTATTATTCGTTTTCAACGGAAATCCATTTAGATAAGTTGTTATCGCATGGTAATGAGAAGGAAACTTTATTTAATACAATCAGTCTCAAGCATAAAAATATCCTGTATCACCAATTATATGAATCAGGAAACGATAAGACAATAACTAGTCAAGTATGGGATGTGGTTAGCCATTTCATTCCATTTTATGATTGTGTCGTGGGGATTGTTAATAAGGATACAGCAAGCGCGGTGCCTAATTGTCTGATTGATACGCTTCTCTTGGTGCCTATATTAGGTCAGATTAGTTCTATCAATATCCGATTTGCTCTAGGCGCAGCACGAGTGATTGCACGTGGTGGAATAACAGGATTAGTGAAAAATACCTCAAAAATAGTACCAAAAATTTCCGAACTCAGAAGTCTCTTGGCTAGTGTGGTGCGGTATATTGATCCAGGGATTGAGGCAGCAATTAGTGGTGGACGCTTTGTAATCAAGAACCTATTAAAATTAAAAAACCAGCCAATTCTTACGAGAAATATCCACTTTAAACCAGTCTTAACAAAACTTGAAAAACATGAAAAAGATTTGCCTGCACCAGTGATATCAAAAATGACTGTTACCGCTCGTTTACCAAGAAATGGTCCGCAAGTTCTTGTGAAAAAAATGAAAAACAATCTATATGTCAAAGTTTCCGATTTTAAAAAAGGAGATGTCTATGGAAAAGTTTTTACTTTAAGAGGAGAAGAACTGAGAGAATTTGAAGGCCCCGTATTTTTTTCTCAAAAACAAAAGGAAATCATCCAATCTTTAAAAATCAATATCCAGCCAGATGAGATGTTTATCGAAAAGATAAATTATTATCCTAAAGGTTATGGTGAAGGAACGGTCATGGAAATCTATAAAAATGGTCAGAAAAAAATGGATGTGATCGAAATGGACGGTCAACTTGTTCCTGTTAGGATCCAAGCGATAAAGAAATACGGTGTGCGCTATGATGTAATGGATGGAGATAAAGTATTACCTGTGAACTTTAATGGTATTGAATGGTATTTCGAACAAGATACATCCCCGCTAATTTCGAGAGCAGTAAAAATCGAAGTGACGAATCGTATCAATCAGTTTGAAGCTGTATGGGACCCTAGTACTCTGTCAGCACCAGATGGAAATGGTTTGATGTGGAGTGCAGAAGGTAGAACCTATATTAAGATCCAAGAACGCTATATTCCTTTGGCCTTATTAGATAAGGAAAACAACCGATATCATTTAGTGAAAAAAGATATACTAGAACCTATGACTGTCTTACGATTGGATCCGGGAATCGATCAGTTCCGTTTTGAAACTCAGTTGGAGAAAAGCGTTGTTGAACGTCCGGATGATCTATTATTCGCTGGCGGCTTCGATGAGGGAGCAAGCACATCAAAAGGTCAACCAGCCTCTACACAAAATCAGCTGACCTCTGTAACTCTTAGCAACCCTAATTATCCACCCTATATGTGGGTGCCTAAAATACCACAGAAATGGCCAGAATGGAAAGCACGTATGAATGCAATCGAGATTGATCGCCCTAATAATGTCCCTGTACTGGAGAATAGTCAAGTGGTACTACCACGATTAACTAAGCTTATACCAGAACCACCAAAAGAGATAATAATCGATGAAGCGCTGACCATAAAAAAAATCAAGCTGGGTATTCAGCATTGTTTACCACCCGAATTGAAAAATAAATATCGTGTATTTGCTGGTTTAGATGCCGCAAAAATGCCGGAACATTTAAAAGAATTTCGGAAAGTAGTAGCAAAAGAATATAATGAAGCGGTGAATATTGTAGATCTTGTTATCGAAGAATGTAAATATCTGCTGAGGTTTGAGAAAATAAGTTCGACGACGAGAGGAACCTATTTAGCCAATATGTTTAATGTATATGGCAAACCAGAGGAACAGGCAGTCTTAAAAGAAGTGGTCAAAAGGCTTCAGACAATCGCAGAAAAAAGCAAAGCATTTCTTAAGCAATCAGCAGATTGGGGATTTAAGAATATTTGGATTGCTTCCACCGATTTCCAAAAAGATCCGATAACGAAGAAATTCTATTCCTTAAGTAAAGAACGTACTTCGCCATATGGATTTGTGATTCGGACGGATGCCGAAAATCGAATCATACTTATGGCTGATTCTTTTAATAAGAACCCTAATTATTGGCCAGAAGTTGAAATTGCACCTCCTGTCTCAGAAACTTTACTTCATGAAACGTCTCATTTAGTTTCAATGACTGATGATATCGTCGTTTATGATGAGGTGCACCGTGGTTTTTTAAGGCGCGGAAAAGATGCACAAATCGATTTCGTTTCTCGGTATCATAAGAATTTCAGAACCACTGGTTTTTCTAATTTTGTTCGAATGATAGCAAATTATTTCCGTATGGATAAGCTATCACGAATGGCTGTTTTTCGGAATTTCGGTACAGATTCTATGTTGTTGGCTAATTATATGTTGAATGATGCGGAAATGGTCGGTACGCTTCTTAGAGATGTTGCCAATGGGTACAGGTATGATCAACCGCTCCTGCGACCTAAACGTTCTGTGGATGAACCAACTCAAGAGCCAACTGCGGAAATTGGAAGTGGCAATATCCTTATCAATCTGTCATTGATGTCAATCGGTGAGTATGCGACAGAAGAAAGAAGTATTGGCTTAGAAGTGACGAAGGAACCCCCTTTAGGAAGCACACTTAGCGATGTAAGTCCTACAACAGAATTTTCTACCTCAATGGATTCAAAACAAGCTGGTTCTGCTTCGGTGATAGATGGAAAGATACCAAATAGTCAATCACAAAATGGAGAGATTCCTGCACAACGAATAAGAGTGAAGCGAAGTGATTTGAATGTTTCGGAAGAAAAAATCAATCAAAGAACTTCTCAATCTAGCTCCGTCGAACAAAATGGTACCTTATCTAAGGTTTCCCAGCCTGTAAGCGCCAACCCAACAATTTATAATAAATTCTCCGCTCTCATAAATAGAGGAGTTGGAAAGAGTGAGGCGCTAAATAGAACTTCAACAAGGAGACAAAATAAGAATAAATTGGTAGGAATGAATTTATAAAATTGAGATCCTGAAATGATCATGCAGGTCAACGATTGTAAAATACGTTGACACTGGGGATAAAGACAACAGTGGTTTAATGATTATCTGGCTGTCTTTAGGTATTAGTATTTTATTTTTTGACTACATTTCGATGCAATAAATTTTGTTTTACTTAGTCAAGTATTCATATTAATTAGACAAATTTTGGTTTAGTTGTTCACACGATCTATCTCTTATCAGATGCGTACAAATACCTAATAAACAAAGGAGTATGAAGATACCTATTGAACAACATCGAGAAAAAATCGGTCAATTCAACAACAAATCACAGAAATATATGACGGAAGATAACCTAAAAAGAAATCTAAGCTCACTTGCAGACAGCTTTGGGCATTATCCTGTCGGTAGAGGAGTCTGGTCGCCGACAGGAATATTGTACTTATTAAGTGTTGGTCAAAATCTTCGGATATCGGAAGCAAATCTACCGAATCGACAGCGTGCAGTACAAGAAACGACTGCTGCATTTGAAGTGGATACATTTGTAGAAGCACGACAACAAGGGAATGAGACCTCTTTACATTCTTTAGTGTCAAGTTCTACTGCGGCTCCCCAGCGATTTACTCCATTTACGCCGAATCATTCGTCTATACCTACCAATTCGACGATTGAGGTTGCACTGCCTTCGAATTCGCTCATTTATTTAGTAGAGAAGGCTCATCAGTGGAGCATAGGACTGCACAAAATGGCGCATCGAATTGCGCAAGTCGAAAATTGCACGACTACGAGCGAGATCTTTCACCAAAACCCTCTTGGACTTTGGAATGGCGCCAATCATACACAAGCTCATTTTAAAACTATTTGTCAGACAGCTATTACAAAATCACAAACAACCAATGAAGAACGAAAAAGTATGCCTGCGAGTATTCAAAAATTTTCTTTTAAAAAGCAAACAATAGAGAAGACAACACACAGATTCACTGCCGAAGAGGAAGCCAAAAAAATGAAAACGGTATTTGAATCAACGGTGGAAGAATTCTATCAAACAAAAAATAGAAGAACGACAGAAAAAACAAAAAAGCATGGAACTCCTATTCCTGAAGCGCCAATCGTTGATGCTTTTTGGGGAGAACTGACCGAGCTCTTTACGACATTTTTCGGTAAACCTGAAAATGCTACATATACCGAGCAACCAGCAGACACGAATGGATACTCAGTGATGGATCATTTGGTTGAGTGGCTGACCCAGACGTTCTCAGTCAATCATTCGTCCTATGATACGGTGGATAGCAAAATAAATCAGAATTCGAATATTCCTCTAGCGTCAGTTTTACCTGATCAATCCCAGACACAAGCTTCAATGGCCGAGCCAGCTGTAAAGGAAGTGGTGGCAGAAGCGATATCACCTTTATGGGAACTCACGAACAAATTGGCGGAAAAACTTGTCAAAGGTTGAAGCGATCCCAGAGGCATATGCGTTTATGATGAGTCATGATCCGGAGTGTCGAATCATATTTATTGCTGATATGAATCATATTGATCCAGATTATATGCCAAAACTACAGATATCTGTAGATCCAAAGGAAACTCTTATCCATGAAACAACACATATCGTGTCCATGACATACGACGTTATTTCTAGCTATCCGTATATGGTGTCAGGATATTCGAAATCTGGAGCAGATGTTCGCAACCAATATTTCAGAAGGTATCCAGGTTTTTTCAAAACGGAGGAGTTTACTCGCTTTGTTGATCAGTTAGCAGATTACCAGAACTCTCCGATGTTATCAGAAGAAGCGGTTATACTTGCAGAAAAAACTGACGCGATGATGAGTATGAATATTCAAAGTCTTGATGCAGAAACCCTAACGATAATTATTAGAGATATTGCATTAGGAAATCCTTTCAATAAACGTCCAATCAATCAACGACCAAAACTCTTTAAACGAGACCTCAGCAATCAACAGAACAAACCAAAAGTAAATGGTGAAATGCTAGTCTCTCTTGTATTAATGAATTCAGGACAGTTCAATATAGCTGAAAGAAATCTAGAATTGGGAGTTACAAAAAAACAATAGTCCAGACTACTGCAAGTCCCTTGCCAACCAGTACGTCTAATAAAGAGAATACCAATCAGCAAGGCTCTGGACAAGATAAGGCGAAACAAAGTAAAAAGAATCAAAAAAAGCCGCGAATAAATAAACTGGTTGGATTTAGCACGAAAATCAGTGGGTTTGTGAATGAAGGACAAGTAAACACCACAGCCAAAAAAAAGAGCGACTTAAATCTTCAAAAGTAATGAGACTAGTAAAAGTTATACACTTTTTGTTCAGCAATTTAATGTGGAGCAACGATCCAAGAATAAATGATCAATACCTACGGAGGTCGGGACAACAGCGTGTCATCTCGATAAATAAGGCGTCATCCACGAAAATGGTTCTTCAACTTTTTGTGGATGACGCCTTATTTATCGCAGAGTTTTTTTTCGCCGTTTATATGGGGTGGACGAATGGCCAGACCTTTTTTACTTTTCTCTCATTTAAGCAATATATATTTTACATTTAGTAAGATATAGTTTACAATCAGGATGACTGAGAAGAATGGAGGTTAACCATCAAGTTGAAAAACATCCGAATGAAACTCGCGCGTTTAGCAAATGATTTAAGCCAAGAAGAATTGGCCCAACGTGTAGGAGTGACAAGGCAAACGATTGGATTGATTGAAGCAGGGAAGTATAATCCCACACTCAAGTTGTGTCAGGCCATCTGCCATGAATTAAATCAAACATTAGATGATCTATTTTGGGAGGATAAAGATGAAAAAGAATAAACTTAAAGATGAACGTATCGTACAGGTCAATAATCAAATACAAAGTGAAGCCTTTTTGTTATTATTGGTATTATTAGGGACTTCGATCTTTGTAAAAAGTTATTTGTTGGAGCAACCAGTTTCTGAAGTGTTTACCGAATTATTGTTGCTAGGAGTAGCGTTCATCTATTTATTGATCCGTGGCTCACTGATTGGTCACGAGCTTATCGATCAATCCAAACATGCAAAGAAATTACGAGTGTTAGCAGTCATTGTTGGAAGTGTATTCGTTTCTGCAGTTACTGGGGTGAGAAATTATAGCTTATATCATGAGTTATACACTGGTTATTTCGATCCTCATTTTTTAGCGATTTTAGGGATTACATTTATATCTTCGGCTTTATTTATGTCTGCCTTAGTGTTTTTGGTTTCTTCTGTCAATCGATTTGGGCAGAAAAGACTGGAAAGTAAATTAGAGGATGAAAATGAGGAAAAATGATTGCTGAAAAAGATGATATAAGGATCGATCCATTAGGGATAACAGAGATTCCGCTTGTGTTTTGATAGAGACTAACGCATAATAGGAGGAGCGAAAATGGAAGTGAATGTTACTAGAGATACGGGATTTTACGGAATGGGTAGTCCAATCACATTACGGGTGGATGATCGGAAAATCAGTTTGGGGCAAAACCAATCTGTTACTCTAGATGTAGACACCCCGTTTCAGATGCAAGTCACCTTTTTTTGGCTCAAAAGTCCAGTCTATACGATAACAGAACCAACTAAAAACTATCGGATTACGATGAATTTATTGCTATTACAGTTATATCCCGTACTTTTCTTATTTACAGGGATCAGTGCTGTTGCTATTCAAAGTATCCTTTATAGTTTACTGATCGTCGTCGTAATGATTGGTTTCTTTCTATTTATAAAAAATAAAGCATATGTCATCAAGGAGGCTAGTGATGAAGAATTCTGATCTTTTTTTGAGTAGCTTTAATCGGATCGAAAAATGGATGCAAGAAGAGATGGGGAATCCACGAAATATGGGGTTCACTGAACTCGTTCGTCGTTTAGCACAAAAGCAACACCAAAGTATTAAAAAATATGAGGATGACTTACTACAGTTGGCTCAATTACGTAATGCGATCGTGCATGATCGGATCGCCGTCGATTTTATTATCGCTGAACCTAATGAATGGGCGACGAAGCGTATCCAAAGAATCGAGCAAGAACTGATTCGTCCAGAAACAGTGTTACCGCGTTTCGCAAAGCATGTAACTGGGTTTGAATGGGACATCCCATTACCTAGTTTGTTGGAGACTGTTGCTCAAAAGCGTTATTCTCAGTTCCCGCTTTATCATAAAGGAACATTCAAAGGATTAGTGACGTTGCGGATGTTAGGTTTTTGGTTAGCCAAAGAAAGTCATCATGGTGTGATCGATCTTCAAGGAAAAATAGCTGCCGATCTGATCACTCAAGATGGTAAGTACACCAATTATCATTTTGTATCCGCTCAGACAACGATTGCTGAAGTAGAAAAAATGTTTGGCGAGCAGGGTACGCTTGAGGCTGTGTTGATCACCAAAAACGGCGACCCTAACGGAAATTTATTAGGGATCATCAGACCAAGAGATATTTATCATGAAGTAGAAAAGGAATGATTGTTTGTTAGCGATATATTGGATTATAAGTGCGTTGATCATCGGCTTAGATCAATGGGTAAAATGGTTGATCGTCGATAACTTTGCTTTAGGAGAAACGAAATCAGTGATTCCAGGGATCTTGTCCTTGAATCATATCCGTAATTTCGGAGCAGCTTGGAGTTTACTAGAAGGAAAAATGTGGTTTTTTACTGTCGTGACGATCATTGCAGTTGTAGTGATCTTGACGTTGATGATCAAAAATCGTAGCAACGGAAATCGTTGGTTCATGATCGGTCTGACATTGATTCTAGCTGGAGCAATCGGTAACTTTATCGATCGTGTCCGTTTAGGGTATGTGATCGATATGTTCCAAACTGATTTCGTGAATTTCCCGATTTTTAATGTGGCAGACATTTCTCTAGTGATCGGTGTGATCTGCGTATTGATTTATATTATTTTAGATGAAAAGGAACAACGAAAAAAATGACACAATTAAAAGCAACTATCAAAGAAGAAAAAGGACGGATCGATAAAGTTCTGACAGCATTATTTGCGGATCATAGTCGTTCACAAGTTCAACAATGGTTGAAAGACGGTGCCGTTTCCGTAAATGGGGAACCAGTAAAAGCGAATTACAAAGTAAAATCGGCTGATGCAATCGTCGTGGAAGTACCAGAGCCTGAAGAACTTGAGATCGTAGCAGAAGACTTACCAATAGAAATCGTCTATGAAGATGACGACGTAGCTGTGGTCAATAAACCACAAGGCATGGTCGTTCATCCTTCTGCTGGTCATGCCCAAGGAACACTAGTCAATGCGTTGATGTACCATATGAAAAATCTATCATCGATCAATGGCGTGATCCGTCCAGGGATCGTCCATCGAATCGATAAAGACACGTCTGGATTATTGATGATCGCCAAAAATGATCAAGCCCATGAAGCGTTGGCGCAGCAATTGAAAGATAAAACTTCCCTAAGAAAATATATTGCTTTAGTCCATGGCGTTATTCCTCATGAAAAAGGGACGATCAATGCACCTATCGGGCGCTCAAAAGTCGATCGAAAAATGCAAGCGATCCGCGAAGATGGAAAACCAGCTGTGACGCATTTTACTGTACTAGAACGTTTTGAGAATTTCACTTTAGTAGAGTTACAATTAGAAACAGGGCGTACGCATCAGATCCGTGTGCATATGAAGTATATTGGTTATCCTTTAGCAGGTGATCCCGTATATGGACCAAAGAAAACCCTCAAAGGCAATGGCCAATTTTTACATGCTAAATTATTAGGTTTCACTCATCCTCAAACGAATGAACGAATGACCTTTGAGGCACCATTGCCAGAAGTTTTTGAAAAAACTTTAGAGAAGTTGAGAAAAGATATTGCTTTTTAAAGTACTTAACGGTATAGTAATAAACAATAAAAGAAAAACTTAATAGCAGTCCTTTAAGTTTAGTCCCGTGAGGCTAAGAAGGGTGTGAGTAAGAATTCCTGTGGTGCGCCATAGCGAGACTTGCTCAATGACGTCGCATACACAAAGCGACCGGTGTGGTAGTATACACTCAGTCTAAACATTCCTCCTGTCCTCTTAGGGCAGGAGTTTTTTTGTGTAAAAAATGGAGGGGGAAAAATGATGCAAGCAAAAGAAGTAGTGGATCAAGTAACGATGAAACGAGCGCTAACACGTATCACTTACGAAATCATCGAAAGAAATCAAAGTATCGAAGAGATCGTCTTAGTCGGAATCAAAACGAGAGGGATCTACATCGCTGCTCGAATTGCCGAACGTCTGAAACAACTCGAAAATATCGAAGTACCTGTAGGGGAACTTGATATCACATTGTACCGTGACGATAAAAAAGAGATCGCTCAAGAACCAGAATTGCATTCTTCAGATATTCCAGTCAGTTTAGAAGGAAAAGAAGTTATCTTGATCGATGATGTGTTATACACAGGACGGACGATCCGCGCTGCAATGGATGCAGTCATGGACTTTGGTCGTCCAAGAAAAATCTCACTAGCAGTTCTAGTTGATCGGGGACACCGAGAATTACCGATCCGCGCAGATTACGTAGGAAAAAATATCCCTACAGCAAAAAAAGAAGAAATCTTAGTAGAGATGCAAGAATTAGATGGACAAGATCGCATCATGATCTTAAACGAGGAAAAGTAGAGGAGTAAGGCAAGATGGCAGAAGAAAAAAAGTTCCACAACGATAGTGTGGTATTAGACATCCATGATCGACCAACCATTGGACACTGGGTGGGTTTAAGTTTACAGCATTTATTCACGATGTTCGGTGCAACTGTCTTAGTACCGATCTTAGTCGGAATCGACCCTGGTATTGCCTTGGTCAGTTCAGGATTAGGAACGATCGTTTACTTGATTACAACAAAAGGGAAGATTCCAGCATATCTAGGCAGTAGCTTTGCGTTCATCGCCGCTATGCAGATGTTGATGAAAACCGACGGCTTCCCGGCGATCGCACAAGGCGCGATGACAACAGCACTTGTCTATCTGATCGTTGCGTTGATCATCAAGAAAATCGGTTCGGCTTGGTTAGACAAAATCTTGCCACCGATCGTGGTTGGCCCAGTCATCATGGTCATCGGTTTAGGTTTAGCTGCCAACGCAGCAAACAACGCGATGTTCAATCAAGACCATTACGATTTCAAATATCTATCAGTTGCGTTGATCACTTTAGGATTGACGATTTTCTTCAATATGTTCTTACGCGGGTTTCTAGGATTATTACCGATCTTGCTTGGCATCATCTCTGGTTACATCGTGGCTTTGCTTTTCGGGATCGTTGACACCCAACCAATCATCGATGCGCCATGGTTCGCGCTGCCTAACTTTGAGATTCCATTTGTGCAATATCAACCGAAGTTATATATAGGGGCAATCACTACGATGGCACCGATCGCCTTTGTCACAATGACCGAACACATCGGCCATTTGATGGTCTTGAACAAATTGACCAAACGAAATTTCTTTGAAGATCCAGGCTTACACCGTACATTGACAGGAGATGGCTTGGCTCAATTAGTGGCAGCTTTTGTTGGTGGGCCGCCAGTGACAAGTTATGGTGAAAATATCGGCGTCTTGGCAATCACTCGCGTACACAGCGTGTTCGTGATCGGAGGCGCAGCGGTCTTCGCAGTGATCCTTGGCTTCATTGGCAAACTAAGTGCTTTGATATTAAGTATTCCTGGCCCAGTCATTTCAGGTATCAGTTTCATCCTATTCGGAGTGATTGCGGCAAGTGGGATGAAAATCTTAGTCGAAAACAAAATCGATTTTGATAAAAAGAAAAATCTATTGATTGCTTCAGTCATCTTAGTCGTAGGTATCGGGGGATTAGTCCTAGAAGTCGGGACATTCACTTTATCTGCCATGGCACTAGCAACAGTTTTAGGAATCATTTTAAATCTTATCTTACCAGAAACTTCACGCAGCGAAGAAAATTAAGGAGGACATCGCATGATCATCAAATCAGAACGCATCAGTTTAAAACACTTATTAACGGTAGAAGCATTAACAGACCAAGAAGTAATGGGGTTGATCCGACGAGGACAAGAGTTCAAACAGGGCGCAACTTGGTCACCACAAAAATCCCAATATTTTGCAACGAACTTGTTCTTTGAAAACAGTACACGAACGCATAAAAGTTTTGATGTAGCAGAAAAGAAACTTGGTCTTGAAGTGATCGAATTTGAAGCAAGTACAAGTTCAGTTACAAAAGGTGAAACATTATACGATACCGTTCTAACGATGTCTGCACTTGGGGTGGATGTAGCTGTTATCCGTCATGGAGATGAAAACTACTATGACGAATTGATCCAAAGTAAAACGATCCAATGCTCGATCATCAATGGCGGTGACGGTAGCGGGCAACATCCAACGCAGTGCTTACTTGATTTGATGACGATCTATGAAGAATTTGGCTATTTTGAAGGCTTGAAAGTGGCGATCGTCGGAGATATCACACATTCTCGTGTCGCAAAATCGAATATGCAGATGTTGAAACGTCTTGGCGCACAGGTTTTCTTCTCAGGTCCAAGAGAATGGTATGACGATGAATTTGAAGTTTACGGTCATTACTTACCACTAGATGACTTGCTGGATCAAGTCGATGTCATGATGATGTTACGTGTGCAACATGAACGCCACGATGGAAAAGAAAGTTTTTCAAAAGAAGGCTATCATCAAGAGTACGGCTTGACAGTCGAACGCGCTAAAAAAATGCAAAAACATGCAATCATCATGCACCCGGCACCAGTCAATCGAGATGTCGAATTGGCGGATTCACTGGTTGAAGGGTTACAGTCACGGATCATTCAGCAAATGAGCAATGGTGTATTTGTCAGAATGGCGATCTTAGAAGCTGTATTAAGTGGAAAAGCATAAACATAAGAGGAGGAAGAAACATGAAAACACTCATTAAAAACGGTCAAATCAATACAAAAAGAAATGAAACAACACCAGCAGAAATTTGGATCGAAGAAGGAAAGATCAAAGCAATCGGTACAGGCTTTCCTGAGGCTGAATTTGATGAAGTGTTTGATGCACAAGGGCAGTTGATCACACCTGGATTAGTGGATGTCCATGTCCATCTGAGAGAGCCTGGCTTTACTTACAAGGAAACGATCGAAGCTGGCACGAAAGCAGCTGCTCGAGGTGGGTTCACCACTGTTTGTGCGATGCCAAATCTTGACCCAGTACCTGATACAGCAGAAAAATTAAAACAAGTCTATGACATCATCAAACGTGATGCTGTCGTCAAAGTATTACAGTATGCACCGATCACTGAGAATCTTCGAAGTGAAGAACTGGTCGATCAAGAAGCATTGATCAATGAAGGCGCATTTGCTTTTACCAATGATGGTGTCGGCGTGCAAACAGCAGGCACGATGTACTTAGCGATGAAAGAAGCTGCGAAAAACAATAAAGCACTCGTTGCTCACACAGAAGATGAATCATTATTATTTGGCGGTGTGATGCACGCAGGAGAAAAAGCAGAAGAGCTAGGGTTGCCAGGTATTTTGAGTGTGACTGAGTCTTCTCAAATTGCTCGTGATCTCCTATTAGCGGAAGCAACAGGCGTTCACTATCATGTCTGCCATGTTTCAACAAAAGAAAGTGTGCGGGTGATCCGCGATGCGAAAAAAGCCGGGATTCACGTGACTGCAGAGGTTTCACCGCATCATCTGATCTTGATCGATGAAGATATCCCAGAAGATTTTGGTTTTTGGAAAATGAATCCACCGTTGAGAGGCAAAGCCGATCGCGAGGCATTGATCGAAGGCTTGCTTGATGGCACGATCGATTGTATTGCCACCGACCATGCCCCACACGGATTAGAAGAAAAAAGTCAAAGTTTCTTGCAATCACCTTTCGGGATCGTTGGAAGTGAAACAGCCTTCCAACTCGTGTATACACATTTTGTTGAAACAGGAAAATTCACACTAGAGCAAGTGATTGACTGGATGGCAGTCAAACCAGCAGCCATCTTTGGTTTGGAAGCTGGCACCTTGACGATCGGCGCATCAGCAGACTTGGCAGTTTACGATATTGCGCATTCTGCAGTAATCGATAAAAAAGATTTCTTATCAAAAGGCGAGAACACACCTTTCGTCGGTTGGGAAATCAAAGGAGAAACATTGATGACATTTGTCAACGGAAAACTTGTTTGGCATAAGGGGGAATAATTGGATGGAACGGTTGCTGATTTTAGAAGATGGCACAGTATTTAAAGGGAAATCATTTGGTGCGACAGCCAATGTGTTTGGAGAAATCGTCTTTACGACAAGTATGACAGGATATCAAGAAACGATCACAGACCAAAGTTTTAATGGACAGATCATTACATTTACGTACCCGATGGTAGGGAATTATGGCGTCAACCGTGATGATTATGAATCGATTGCACCAACGTGTAAAGGTGTAGTGGTCAAAGAGCATGCACGTGTTGCGTCAAATTGGCGTAACCAAATGACATTAGACGAGTTCTTGAAACAAAAAGGAATCCCTGGTATCTCTGGCATCGATACACGGGCGTTGACACGAAAAATCCGTGAAGTTGGGACGATGAAAGCCAGTATTGTGGATGCAGGCGACACATTTGAACATGCGTTTGACCAACTAAAAGCAACCGTCTTGGCAACGAACCAAGTCCAACAAGTTTCAACCAATAAACCTTATCCTAGCCCAGGAACAGGAAGAAATGTGGCAGTCATTGATTTTGGATTGAAACATAGCATCTTACGTGAATTGAGTAAGCGTGACTGTAATTTAACAGTCTTACCGTACAATACGGATGCGGAAACGATCCTTTCATTATCGCCAGACGGCGTGATGCTGACGAATGGACCAGGGGATCCGAAAGATGTACCAGAAGCGATCGAGATGATCAAACAAATCCAAGGAAAAATCCCGATTTTCGGCATCTGCTTGGGGCATCAACTTTTTGCACTAGCAAATGGTGCAGATACGTACAAGATGAAATTTGGTCATCGTGGACTGAATCATCCTGTGCGTGAAGTTGCAACAGGAAGAATCGATTTTACGTCACAAAACCATGGCTATGCGGTAAATGAACAAACGATCGATCCGGAAAAATTAATTGTCACTCATGTGGAAGTCAATGATGGCACAGTCGAAGGTGTCCGTCACCGTCGCTATCCTGCCTTCAGTGTGCAATTCCATCCAGATGCAGCACCTGGCCCACATGATGCACTACATTTATTTGATGAATTTATGGAAATGATGGACGCTGGAAAGGAGCAATTCTAATGCCAAAACGCACAGATATCAATAAAATCATGGTGATCGGTTCTGGTCCGATCACCATTGGTCAAGCCGCTGAGTTTGACTATGCAGGTACACAGGCTTGTCTTGCTTTAAAAGAAGAAGGCTACGAAGTCGTCTTAGTCAACTCCAATCCAGCAACGATCATGACTGATAAAGAAATTGCCGATCAAGTCTACCTAGAACCAATCACATTAGAATTTGTCTCACGAATTTTGCGAAAAGAACGTCCTGATGCGATCTTACCGACATTAGGTGGGCAAACAGGTTTGAATATGGCGATGGAATTAGCTGAATCAGGAATCTTGGACGAATTAGGCATCGAATTATTAGGGACGAAATTAAGTGCGATCGACCAAGCAGAAGATCGTGACTTGTTCAAAAAGTTGATGGAAGAATTAAATCAACCGATCCCAGAATCAGAAATCGTGACAACGGTGGAAGAAGCAGTCGCCTTTGCCAATAAAATCGGTTACCCGATCATCGTTCGACCAGCCTTCACATTAGGGGGGACTGGTGGTGGTATGTGTGAGAATGAAGCCGAACTACGACAAATCGCGGAAAATGGCTTGAGCTTGTCGCCCGTCACACAATGTTTGATTGAACGTAGTATTGCAGGCTTCAAGGAAATCGAATATGAAGTGATGCGCGACTCTGCCGATAATGCCATCGTTGTCTGCAACATGGAAAATTTCGATCCAGTCGGTATCCATACAGGGGATTCAATCGTCTTTGCACCGAGTCAAACATTAGCAGACCATGAATATCAAATGTTAAGAGATGCGTCACTATCGATCATCCGTGCATTGAAAATCGAAGGTGGCTGTAACGTTCAGTTAGCATTAGACCCTCATAGTTTCAACTACTATGTCATCGAAGTGAACCCTCGTGTTTCACGCTCCTCTGCTTTAGCAAGTAAAGCGACCGGCTATCCGATCGCAAAATTAGCAGCTAAAATCGCGTTAGGCTTGACCTTGGATGAAATGAAAAATCCAGTAACAGGAACGACTTATGCAGAATTTGAGCCCGCATTGGATTATGTAGTAGCAAAAATCCCACGTTGGCCTTTCGACAAATTCGAAAACGGTGAACGTGTCTTAGGCACGCAAATGAAAGCAACCGGCGAAGTGATGGCGATCGGTCGTAACATCGAAGAATCTTTATTAAAAGCCGTTCGTTCATTAGAAATCGGGGCGCACCACCTTGAATTGCCAGAACTAAAGACAGTCAGTGAAGAACGTTTGATGGAGAAAATCGTCCGAGCACAAGATGATCGTTTATTCTACTTAGCCGAAGCGATCCGTCGTGGCTATCCGATCCAAGAATTGGCAGACTTGACGAAAATCGATTTATTCTTCTTGGATAAATTGTTGCATATCATTGAATTAGAAGAGGAGCTTTCGGCACAACCGAATCAGCTGGATCTACTTCTTGCTGTGAAACAAAATGGCTTCACAGATCGCAAAATTGCGGAATTGTGGAAAACGACGACGGAAGCGATTCGCCAATTACGTACGGAAAAGAACATTCAACCTGTTTACAAAATGGTCGATACGTGTGCTGCCGAATTTGAATCCCACACACCTTACTTCTATAGTACGTATGAAATCGAAAATGAAAGCCATCGTTCAGAAAAACCTTCTGTTCTAGTACTTGGTTCTGGACCGATCCGTATCGGACAAGGGGTAGAATTTGATTATGCAACAGTTCATTCAGTCAAAGCCATTCAACAAGCAGGCTATGAAGCAATCATCATGAATAGTAATCCTGAAACCGTTTCGACAGATTTCTCGATTTCTGATAAACTTTACTTTGAGCCTTTGACTTTTGAAGATGTGATGAATGTCATCGAGTTGGAACAACCAATCGGTGTCATCGTCCAATTTGGAGGACAAACAGCGATCAATCTAGCTGAACCATTAGCAAAAGCAGGTGTAAAAATCCTAGGCACAACGATCGAAGACCTTGATCGTGCGGAGAACCGTGATCTATTCGAACAAGCGTTACAAGAATTAGGGGTGCCTCAGCCACTAGGAGATACTGCGACAAGTAAAGAAGAAGCAGTTGCAGTTGCCAATAAAATCGGCTATCCAGTACTTGTTCGTCCAAGCTATGTCTTGGGAGGTCGGGCAATGGAGATCGTTGAGAACCAACGCGATCTAGAAGATTATATGGAACATGCGGTCAAAGCTTCACCAGAACATCCAGTCTTAGTCGATCGTTACTTGATCGGTAGTGAGTGCGAAGTCGATGCGATCTGTGATGGCGAAACCGTCTTGATCCCAGGAATCATGGAACATATCGAACGTTCAGGGGTCCATTCAGGCGATTCTATGGCGGTTTATCCACCACAAGCGCTGTCAGAGGAAATCAAGCAAACAATCGAAGATTACACGATCCGTTTAGCACGAGGGTTGAATTGTATCGGGATGATGAACATCCAATTCGTGATCCATGACAACCAAGTATATGTCATCGAAGTGAACCCACGTGCGAGTCGAACGGTTCCTTTCTTGAGCAAAGTGACGAATATCCCGATGGCACAGATCGCGACAAAAGCCATCTTAGGAGAAAAATTGAAAGACTTAGGCTATGAAGATGGTTTGTACCCTGAAACTGCCAACGTCCATGTCAAAGCGCCAGTTTTCTCATTTACGAAGTTGCATAAAGTGGACACTTATTTAGGCCCAGAGATGAAGTCGACAGGTGAAGTCATGGGTTCGGATCAAAACTTAGACAAAGCGCTGTATAAAGCGTTCGAAGCATCTGGTTTACGCTTGCCTGATTATGGTGCTGTCTTGTTTACGATCGCCGATGAAACGAAAGAAGAAGCCTTAGGTCTAGCAAAACGCTTTGCAGAAATCGGCTATAGCTTATTGGCAACGAAAAATACCGCAGCTTTCTTTGAACAACACGGACTTGTGGTGACACCAGTAGCTAAAATCTCTGAGGAAACAAAAGAGAAAAATGTCGTTGACCTGATTCGTGCGGGCAAAGCACAAGTGGTTGTCAATACCATTGATAAAGATCGTGGGAATGCGTCAAAAGATGGTTTTATCATTCGACGTGAAGCAGTAGAGCATGGCACGCCATTGTTTACTTCCCTTGATACTGCGGATGCGATCGTCCGCGTGATGGAATCCCGAGCATTTTCAACACAAGCAATCTAATCGTGGAGGGCAATTGCCCTCCTATTTAAAAAATGAAAAAAGCAAAGCAGTCTAGCGAAAAGTCCCAAAACATAGGAGTGTTAAGATGAAACAAGAAGTAATGAAAATCGTTCACCAACGGCAACTAGCACCACGAATCTATGAAATGACACTGACTGGGGAATTAGTCCAAGAAATGACACGCCCTGGACAATTCCTTCATATTCGCGTACCCCGAGCAGATTTGTTGTTGCGCCGACCAATCAGTATCAACCAGATCGATCAATCACAAAAAACTTGTCGTATCATCTACCGTGTAGAAGGAGACGGAACAAAGCATTTCGCAGAATTGACTGCTGGTGATTCTTTAGACGTCTTAGGGCCTTTAGGGAATGGCTTCGATCTTTCAGGATTAACGAACAAAGATGAGGTCTTCATTGTCGGTGGAGGGATCGGTGTTCCTCCTTTATACGAACTATCGAAACAGCTGAAGGAACGAGGCGTCAAAGCGATTCACTTTCTAGGCTTTGCTTCACAAGAAGTAATGTATTATGAAGAAGAATTTCTAAAGCTAGGTGATACAAGGATCGCAACGGATGACGGCACCTATGGACTCCATGGGAATGTCGGTAATCTATTACTTGCGGCAAAAAATAAGCCTGCTGCTATTTTTGCATGCGGTTCAAATGGATTACTAAAGACAGTGGAACAGCTTTTCGCCGGTCATCCTAACGTCCAATTGTCATTAGAGTCTCGTATGGCCTGTGGTGTCGGTGCATGTTACGCATGTGTCTGTCATGTCCCAGGCGATGAAACAGGAACGAAAAGCTTGAAAGTCTGTGATGAAGGACCGATTTTCCAAGCAGGAGAGGTGATTTTATGAGTAACCCTTTAGCAGTTAAACTTCCAGGACTAAACTTGAAGAATCCAATCATGCCAGCAAGTGGCTGCTTTGGATTTGGCAAAGAATATGGCAAATACTACGATTTGAACCAACTTGGCGCAATCATGGTCAAGGCGACGACACCTAAAGCGCGCTTTGGTAATCCCACGCCGCGAGTAGCAGAAACACCTTCTGGTATGCTCAATGCGATCGGGTTGCAAAATCCTGGAATGGAAGTGGTCATGGAAAAATCGCTACCTGAATTAGCCACCTATAAAGATTTGCCGATCATAGCAAATGTCGCTGGTGCCTGTGAAGAAGACTATGTTGAAGTTTGTGGCAAGATCGGTGATGCACCGAATGTCCATGCCATCGAACTTAATATCTCGTGTCCAAATGTCAAACATGGCGGAATTGCTTTTGGTACTGACCCAGATGTGGCGTTCCAACTGACACAAGCGGTGAAAAAAGTGGCGAATGTCCCTGTCTATGTCAAATTATCTCCTAATGTTACGGATATCGTACCAGTGGCACAGGCTATTGAAGCTGGCGGGGCCGATGGGTTTACGATGATCAATACCTTGCTGGGGATGCGTATCGATCTGAAAACTAGAAAACCGATTCTTGCCAATCAAACAGGCGGTCTCTCAGGACCAGCAATCAAACCGGTGGCTATTCGTTTGATCCATCAGGTGGCAAGTGTCTCAAACTTGCCGATCATTGGGATGGGCGGTGTGCAAACCGTTGATGATGTACTGGAGATGTATATGGCAGGTGCAAGTGCAGTTGCTGTTGGGACAGCCAACTTTACCGACCCTTATATCTGTCCAAAACTGATTGCAGACCTACCAGCGAGAATGAGCGAGTTAGGCATTGAGTCTTTAGAGCAATTGATCAAAGAAGTGAAAGAAGGTAGAAATCAATGAATCAACGACCAATTATTGCTTTAGATTTTTCATCTTGGCAAGAAGTAGAAACCTTTATGCAACGTTTCCCAGAAGACGAAAAGTTATTCGTTAAAATCGGTATGGAGCTCTTTTATCAAGAAGGACCAATCATCGTTCGTTGGTTAAAAGACGCTGGACATGACGTTTTCTTAGATTTGAAATTACATGATATCCCAAATACCGTGGAAAAAGCGATGCAAGGCCTAGCAAAATTAGGCGTAGACATTACTTGTGTCCATGCTGCCGGCGGTATCCGTATGATGGAAGCGGCGATGCGTGGCTTGACAGATGGAACACCCGAAGGTAAGAAACGACCTTTACTTTTAGCAATCACGCAACTGACTTCCACAAGTGAAGAAGAGATGCACCATGATCAACTGATCGAAGTACCCTTAGAAGAAAGTGTGATCCACTACGCAGCTTGTGCAAAAGAAGCAGGTTTAGATGGGGTCGTATCTTCAGCACTTGAAGTGGCATCGATCAAAGCAAAAGCAGGTGACACATTTACGTGTCTAACCCCTGGCATCCGACCGGAAGGAACAGTTGCTGGTGACCAAACCAGAATCGTGACACCAGCCCGTGCAAAAGAAATTGGCTCAACCTTTATCGTTGTCGGTCGACCTATCACACAAGCAGAAGATCCTTACCAAGCCTATCAAACAATCAAAGAAGAATGGAGTCGTTGATCTATGAATATCGAACAAACTATTGCCAAAGACCTTTTAGAAATCGAAGCTGTTTTCTTAAGCCCAAACCAACCATTTACTTGGGCAAGTGGCATCAAAAGCCCCATCTATTGTGACAATCGCATCACGATGAGTTATCCAAAAGTAAGAAAAGAAATCGCTCAAGGATTAGCTGAAAAAATCAAGCAAGAATTTCCAGAAGTCGAAGTGATTGCTGGAACGGCAACTGCAGGAATCCCTCATGCAGCATGGGTAGCTGAGATCTTAGACTTACCAATGGTCTATATTCGCAGCAAAGCGAAAGCTCATGGCAAAGGGAACCAAATCGAAGGACGGATCTTCGAAGGACAAAAAATGGTGGTCATTGAAGATTTGATCTCAACAGGTGGAAGTGTACTAGAAGCCGCTGAAGCAGCGAAACGAGAAGGTGCGGATGTTTTAGGTGTCGCAGCTATCTTTACTTACGAGTTGCCAAAAGGAAAAGCTAACTTTGAAGCAGCGGGTCTACCATTGGTTACTTTGACGAATTATTCTGTGCTGATCGAATTTGCTTTAGAAAATAAAACCATCGACGAAACAGAATTAGCTTTACTAAAAGAATGGAAAAAAGATCCTGAGAACTGGGTGACGGATTAAGTTGAAAAAAGGGCGGAAAACATTTGTTGTTTCAGCCCTTTTTCTATTTGTGGAATAGCTAAATCCTGATGATACATAGTAAAAACTATTCTTTTATAAATGAAAACCTCTAAAGATAATAAGCTGAAAATTTGCGAATTCAAGTTATTTAATGATAAGATTATCGGAAAAGTCATCTCAAGGAGGAGGAATCTTTATGGGATTGAATGAATTTATTTTAGGACTAAATAACTTAGAAAGAATCACACGGGCGCCAGGTTTCTTCAAACACACTGAACATACTGTTGCGGCTCATTCCTATCGTGTGGCTTCAATTGCGCAAGTCTTAGGTGATATTGAAGAACTCCATGGGCAATCAATCGATTGGAAACTCTTGTATGAAAAAGCTTTGAACCATGATTACACTGAACGTTTTATCGGCGACATCAAAACTCCAGTAAAATATGCAAGTAAAGAGTTGCGGGGGATGCTACAGACTGTCGAAGAAAAAATGACGGATGAGTTCATCAATCAAGAAATTCCCGAAGCGTTACAAGACGTCTATCGTCGCCGCTTGTTCGAAGGAAAAGACGATACGGTCGAAGGCGAATTATTAGCAGTTTCAGATAAAATCGATTTGTTGTACGAATCATTTGATGAGATCAGTAAAAATAATCCGGAGAAAGTCTATAAAGAGATGTTTATTGAGGCAGTCACAACGATCAAAGGCTTCGACCATCGACCTTCCGTCCAATATTTTTTCAAGGAGATCTTTCCGGAGTTGCTCAATCAAGAATTCTATGGAAAAGAGGATTTCTTAGCAGCTGTTTCAAACATTGTCAAAAAAGAAAAAGAATAGTCGAAGTGCCTTGTAGGTAACTGATTCAGGAGGAATTTTAGTTGAAGAAGAATATGGATGTTGAGTGGGGTTATTCTGGTGAAAGAGGACCGGAACATTGGGCAGGATTGTGCGATTGGTTTGCAAAAGGAGCCGAATTTGAGTGGCAATCGCCCATTTCTCTAGTTACATGTGAAGAAAGCAGTGACACGAAAGAAACACTGTCTTTTCATTATCAGAAGCAACGCTTCACGGATAAGGAGTTCAAGAACACGATCCATCTTGTGCCATACGATCAAATCAGTTACGTTCTTTTCAATGAAGACAAATACTATTTGACCGACATCCATTTTCATATGCCGTCAGAACACGTCATCAATGGGAAACAAGAAGATATCGAGTTTCACTTTGTCCATACGAACGAACGACAAGAAAACTTAGTGGTTGGTGCGATGTACCATCTATCAAATGATGAGGGTTGGTTGTACGATCGCCAAAATGGCGACAAATGGGATCTCGATGCCCATGAGCATTGGACCGATGCCTCTGTCTTTTTCCCTGAGCAGAAAAGTCATTATCATTACGTTGGTTCATTGACCACTCCGCCAACGAGTGGGCCGATCCAATGGTTCGTCATGGATCAAGTCGGTCAATTGAATCGTGATTTTTTGATCCCATTCAAAGGACAATATGCGCAACCAAATAATCGTCCATTACAACCACTAAAGGAACGAAAAATTTATTATTACAAGGGGACGAAATGAACATCCAACAATTGAAATATGTCACTGCGGTAGCGAATAATGGAAGTTTTCGAGAAGCAGCAAAAAAATTGTTTGTTTCTCAACCAAGCCTTTCTGCAGCGATCAAAGAATTGGAAAATGAATTAAGTATCACTTTATTTACCCGCACGAATCGAGGTGCCTATCTAACAGAAGATGGTCAAGCCTTTTTAAAACGGGCGGAACGGATTTTAGTACAATTAGATTCTTTGGAAAACTATTACCAAAAAAGTGAAAAGCGAGAAAGCTTTTCGATTGCTTCACAACACTATGATTTTCTAGGACCATTGACTGCGCAACTGATCGAGACGTTTAAAGCAGAAGTGAAGCAGTTTCGGATCATGGAAACGACAACAGCAAACGTGATCGAAGAAGTCCAACAGCAGCAAAGCGAGTTAGGTATCCTTTATATGAATGACCATAATCGCACAGGGATCAAGCGTTACTTAGAACAAGGGGAATTAGTCGCGCAGTCTTTAGGAACATTTAAGACCCATATCTTTCTTAGACAGCGCCATCCACTTGCCCAGCAAGAAGAAATAAAGGTAGAAGAGTTAGCAGCATTTCCACAAGTTCGGTTTACACAAGATGGCAATAATTTTCCTTACTTTTATGAAGATCTAATTGAGATCCCTGAACAAGAATCGGTGATCTATACGAGTGACCGTGGCACGTTGATGAACATTGTGTTAGAAACAGATGCCTATGCTTCAGGCTCTGGCATCGTGATCGGGGAGATCAAAGAATATTTACGCTTGATTCCTTTAGCGGATAGTCCGATGAATGAGTTATATGTCATTTATTCTGGAAAGCAGCCATTAAGTGATATCGCCAAGAAGTTTATCACAAGTATCCAACAGGTGATGAAACAGGTGAAGTGAACGTTTAAAATCGAATCAATCCTTTCATTGGAAAAGAAGGTAAAGCAAAAGATAAGTCGTGAAATCAGTGAATGTTGATTTCAGGCTTATTTTTTTGTTCTTTCAAGTCTGACTGTATTGTTGCAGTAAAGTACATAATATCATTAATAAAACGATCGGTAACGATTTCATCATCGGTTTATCAATAATGATAAAGGGGATCAGCAAAATGAAAAAAGTAATTAAATTAATGTTAGGAGTAGTGGGAGCGACGAGTGTAGGACTATTTAAAGGGGAGTCTGTTGCTTGTGCGGATGATTCGCTTCCACAAATCGGAGAAGGGTATTTGAAATCGGTCAATCAAAGCACGATCGATCGCATGAGTACGATGGCCTTTGCTTTATCCTACCAAATGTATCAATGGGGAGATATTGGTGTGAATGAAAGACTCACTGGCAATGAATACAATCCAAAAAATGTGTCCAGTCAATCCTATTCAGTAGGAGTCAATAGTGATATGGGAACGAAACAAACGTCAAAAACTGTGAATACAAGTGTTTTTCATAATCAAACAAATCAAGATCAAACGTTTACCACACCTTCTTATACCGAAACTTATATAGATTCGATTACGACATCAACCACACATTCTGCAGGTATTTTTACATCAGCGAGTACTGAAATCAGTGTACCAATGTTTGGTTCGGCAAGTATGGGTCTTGAATTAAGTTACAATTTTAGTACAACCACTTCGCATACACGGGAGACACAAAAAGGCTGGACTGTTCCTGGTCAAGCCATCAATGTTCGACCGGGACATACAGTCGAAGTCAATTGGGTATTTTATACGGGTGAAGCAACAGGAACGGTTGATTTGCAAGAACGCATCCGAGCAGATATCCCATACAAAAAAGATGCTGCTGGGCGCATCCATACATATGGACTTGGAACGGTAGTTGGCGACCGCCAAGTGCTGTCATATAGTTATTGGGATCGCTATATCACAGAAACTCGTAATAACTGGAAGAAAGTCGATGCAAATGTGGCAGGACATAAAATTGGTGCTGGTACCTATCGTGTCGATTATGGTTCAGGATTTGTCTTAGAAGCCTTTGACCGTACAACTGGCACAAAAGAAATCATTGCGACAGGCTACCAATTTTAATTGAAGATAGTTTTAAACACACAAAAAAACCGATCGTCAGAAGTCATGACTTCTTGACGTCGGTTTTTTTAGCAAAATCAATCTTTCGTCATTGCTTGGATTTTTTCTTCTTCTGGCGTCACAATGATCGTTTTTTGGTTTTCGTAAATCACATATCCTGGTTTAGCGCCATTCGGTTTGCGAATATGTTTGACTTGCACTAGATCCACAGGCACTTGTGCAGAGTGGCGATATTTGGAGTAATACGCAGCTAGTTCAGCAGCTTCCGTAATGGTTTCATCAGAAGGCTGATCACTCTTGATGATCACGTGAGACCCTGGAATGTTTTGCGCGTGCAACCAGTGATCCGTTTTTCTTGCAGTTTTCATGGTTAATTGATCATTTTGCAGATTGTTTTTACCAACTAAAATCTCAGTGCCGTCAGAAGAGAAGTAGCGATCAGGTTGAGAAGGTTTTGCTTTCTTTTGTTTTTTGTTTGTTTTCTTTTTCAAGTAGCCCTCTGATAATAGCTCTTCTTTGATCACTTCGATATCCATCGGTCCAGCAATCTCCAATTGCGAAAGGACAGATTCAAGGTACTGGATCTCGCTTTTCGCTTCTTCGATTTGTTTCCCGATCAATTTGACCGCATTTTTAAGTTTTTGGTAGCGATGAAAGTACTTTTGCGCATTCTGATTAGGTGTTAAGGCGGGATCAAGAGCAATCCGGATTGGTTGATTCTCTTCATAATAATTCGCCAAGGTCACTTCAGTCGCGCCACGAGGAACTTGAGTCATGAAAGTCGTCAATAGTTCGCCATCACGACGAAACTCTTCCGCATTTTCTGAATCAAGCAAGGTCTGCTCGCGCTTTTTCAATTTATTGCGATTACGTTTCAGTTCATTTTCGATTTTACGGATCAGTTCGCCGCCTTGTTGTTTTGCTCGATCTTTTTCCGCTTTTTCCTGATAAAACGCATCTAACAACGCGCTTAATGTGGCGTATTCTTGTGCTGAATCGGCTTGTTTTGCCAATTCTTGATAAGCAATCGGCGTAAAGTATTCTTTTGTGCCGACTTCATAGTGTGTGGGTGTAGGTTGATTGATCGCAGTAAAGAATTCTTCCCAGACAGCCATTTTTTCATTCGGTCGCTGATTGATCCGTTCGACTAATTCTAATGCAGTGTCGTGACCTAATCCTTGAAATGCTTGTTGTAGTGCTTTTGCATTTGGCTCGATTTTTGATAGGCGTTCAAATACTTGTTCTTTTGTTGCTTCAAAAGGATCAAGTACCGCTTGTTCAGGTGGTGCGACATATTCGACACCAGGGAGTAACGAACGATACGTGTTTTGTGAGCTGCCGATATGTTTGATCGCTTCTAGGATCTTTTGTGTTTGTTGATTCACTAAAACGATGGTACTGTGTCGTCCCATCAATTCAACGATCAAAACAATATTTTGTAAGTCGCCTAGTTCATCCCGCTTTGAAAAATGGAAGTGGATCACTCGGTCATTTTTGATTTGCTTGATATTTTCTAAAATCGCACCATCTAAATGTTTACGCAACATCATCACGAAGTTCGGTGGATTTTCTGGATTTTGATAATCGATCTCTGTGATCTGGACACGGGCATAGCTTGGATGAGCAGATAACAACAATCGGTGGTTCTTTCCACGAGAACGAATCACCAAAATGATTTCATTTTCATACGGTTGGTGGATCTTTGAGACCCGACCAGATAATAGTGTTTCGCGCAATTCATGGATCATTGCATGGGTAAATACACCATCAAAGGACATGATTCATTCCTCATTTCTATTCATAAGTACACTTATTATAACGAAAAAAGAAAGGAAAGACCAATGGACCGGATGATTTCTTCTGTAAAAGAGAGAATAAAGAAAGAAATTACATGAAAAACTAGTGTTTTATTTCGTTCTTTCGCTTGATTTTAGGTATAATTAGAGAAAGAACAGGTGGGGGAAAAGAAGATGCAGCGATTAATGGTAGATATAAAGGATAAAATCATAATGAGCTACACGAATTTATCAGAGGATTTTGAGCAACATCCTCAAAAATATTTCAGACGGATCGGTCTTCTTTTGAGCTGTTCATTTTTGTTGACGGTCGCGATGTTTTTCTTGCCGAGTAAAATCAAAGAAGCACAGGTGGATTCATTGATCTATTCCTCGATACACTCCGAAAAGTTACAGCCTTTGCCATTTTCTTCCGCGCATCAAGAGATCACTGATAGTCGAGCCATCTCTGTCATGTTTAGTCTGCCGAAGGGTGAACTTTACAAGCAAGTGGTGGATATATTTGAAGATCCGCAACAAAGTAGTGAATTGAATCGAACGATTTTCTTCTATCCACTCGTTTATGATACCCAAGAATTAGAACAACGTTATGGGATCGAAAAAGATAAAATCACTATTATTTTCTTTGATGGCGGAAAAGAGAGAAATCGCTTAGTCCTTTCTGACCAAAGTAAAGAGGAACTTGAGAAAACCTTGGTTCCTGCATTGAATCGATTGCCACTGATCAACATCAAACAACTTGAAAAAGAATTAGCAAACGGCGAACAAGCGGAAGAAACAACAGAGAGTACCTTGGAGTAATTGTAGCGAAATACTTAGTGATAAATAACAAAAAGTCAAAAAAATAAAAAATTAGTTGACGGATAAATAAAATTCGATTAGACTTAGGATAACACTTAAAGGAAAGGATGGTCCAAGATGAACTTATCAATTCAATTTTTATCAGAACATAAAAATAATTGGCGTAACTGGCGTAGATAAGTTGTATCAAGGGCGAACTTTTTCGTAGATACAACTTTTTAGAGTACAACAATGTACGATTCTAAAGTTTGTATCTATGCTGGACAAGAATTTGACGACCGCATAGATGGCTCTATGCGGTTTTTTGTTGGTAAAAGACAATGACCGTACCAGCGGTGATTGTCTTTTTTTGTTCATTCGCTCGAAGTTACAAACGTAGCCGATTTATTTAAAAAAATACATAACAAAAAGGGGAAATAAAAATGAAAAATAAACGATTGATCGCAGTAATCGCACTGATACTTATCTATTTGACCGGTACATTTATCTACGAAACGATCAAGGATCAGCCACCTGTTGAAGGAAATCGAACAGGTGATAAGAAAGTTGTTGGGGTCTTACAGTTCGTTAGTCACCCTGCGTTAGATGAAATCTATCGAGGGATCAAAGATGGATTAAAAGAGTCAGGTTTGGAAGAAGGACGAAACCTAGAAATCAATTTCCAAAATGGTCAAGCCGACCAAAGTAAGTTAGCAACCATGAGTCAACAATTGGTTCAAAATAATCCAGACGTTCTCGTAGGCATTGCGACACCAGCAGCACAAGCCATCGCAAACACCACAAAAGATATCCCACTTGTCTTGGGCGCAGTGACTGATCCTGTAGGGGCAGGGCTAGTAAAAAGTTTAGAAGCACCAGGGGGCAACATCACAGGAGTTTCTGACCAACCGCCTGTGGAAGCGCAGATCCAGTTAGCGACAGAACTATTACCAAAAGCAAAAACGGTCGGGATTCTTTATGCATCATCAGAAGACAATTCACGTTATCAAGTCAGTCAAGCAGAAGAAGCGGTAAAAGCCAAAGGACTAACACCAGTGAAGTATGCCGTCCCTTCAACGAATGAAATTGCACAAACCGTCCAAGTCATGAGCCAATCAGTTGATTTTATCTATGTTCCTTTAGATAACACGATTGCTAACGCGATGCAAACGGTCATCAAAGAAGCAAATAAAGCAGATATCCCAGTAATTCCTTCTGTCGATACGATGGTCGAACAAGGCGGATTAGCGACAATCGGGATCAATCAATACGAATTAGGTGTACAAACAGGTAAAATGGCAGCCGCTTTAGCAAATGGGAAAGAACCAGCCACCACCCCTGTCTATGTGTTTGATAAAGGCGATATCATCGTCAATGAAAAACAAGCAGAACTGTTAGGAATCACGATTCCTGAATCCATCAAACAAGATGCAAAAGTACTGACAGAGATCAAGGAGGAAGAACAATGATCGTATCCGCAATTTCACAAGGTATGTTATGGGCCATATTAGGTTTAGGGATTTTTATGACTTACCGCATTTTAGATTTCCCTGATATGACAACAGAAGGTTCATTCCCGCTTGGTGGGGCTGTCTGTGTAACAGCGATCACGCATGGCGTTAGTCCATTATTGGCAACGATTCTAGGGGTTTTGGCCGGAATGGCAGCTGGACTTGTTACAGGCTTACTTTATACAAAAGGAAAGATTCCAGTCATCTTAGCCGGTATCTTAGTAATGTCAGGTTTAAACTCAGTTATCTTGTTCGTGATGCGCACACCCAACCTTTCATTGTTGAATCATCCAGTCTTACAAGATGTGTTCCACGCACTACATTTACCGAATTATTTTGACACTGTCTTATTAGGATTATTATCGCTGGGCTTATTGATCAGCGTATTGATCTTCTTCTTCAATACAGATCTAGGGCAAGGCTATATTGCCACTGGGGATAATGAGACAATGGCACGTTCATTAGGAATCAAAACCGACCGCATGAAAATCTTAGGTTTGACTTTATCTAACGGAGTAATTGCTTTATCAGGCGCATTGATCGCTCAAAACGATGGCTATGCGGATGTCAATAAAGGAATCGGCGTGATCGTGATCGGACTAGCTTCAATCATCATCGGGGAAGTCATTTTCCAAGAGTTGACATTGATCGAGCGTTTACTAGCAATCGTTGTCGGAAGCATCATCTATCAACTATTGATTTTAGCTGTTATCAAATTAGGTTTTGATACGACTTATCTGAAATTATTCTCAGCGATCATCTTAGCGGCTTGCCTGATGATCCCACAAGTAAAACAAGCATTGAAATTAAAAACTGGCTTTGAAAAGGAGGTCTAACGATGACAGCTATCTTAACGATCAAAAATGGTAGAAAAGTAGTCAACAATGGGATGCACGAAGAAAAAGTATTATTGGATGATATCCAATTGACCATCAATGAAGGAGATTTTATCACTGTTCTTGGCGGTAATGGGGCGGGCAAAAGTACTTTGTTCAATACGATTGCCGGAACATTACAATTAAGTCAAGGTGGGGTTTATTTCAAAGACCAGCCAATCACTAAGTTATCAGAAGAAGCACGAGCTTTATTTCTATCACGCGTATTCCAAGACCCAAAAATGGGGACTGCACCACGGATGACCGTGGCAGAAAATCTATTGTTAGCCCAAAAACGAGGTGAGAAACGGCCGCTTCGTTTGCGTCAATTGAAAAACCAAAAAGAAGCGTTCTATAAAATATGCCAAGAAGTAGGCAATGGATTAGAGCAACATTTAGATACACCTGCTGGCGAATTGTCAGGGGGGCAACGACAAGCCTTAAGTTTATTGATGGCAACGATCAAAGCGCCAGAATTACTTTTATTGGATGAACATACCGCAGCACTAGATCCTAAGACAGCCAAGCTGCTGATGGAATTGACCAACCAACGCATCACAGAGCAAAAGTTAACATGCTTGATGATCACGCACCGTATGGAAGATGCTTTGAACTATGGGAATCGCTTGATCGTCTTACAAAAAGGCCGGATCGTCAAAGACTTAGCGAAAGAAGAAAAACAAGCATTATCCATGAACGATCTCTTACACTTCTTCGAAGAAGTCATCGATTAGTCATTCGAGAACGCTATCTCCGTTTGACAAGTTTGTTTCCTTCAATTTATACTTGTGATAGCAGGTATAATAACAATCAAAATCAATACGATTCATATCAGAAAAATGATTGATGCCGCTTGTTCCTTCGTAGGTTCTACGAATGGACGCGGCATTTTTAGCGTATTATAGGAGGCGTTCCATGATTTCAGGAAAAACAAGATTAGCAGGGATTTTTGCATCTCCCGTTACCCATAGTTTATCTCCATTGATGCATAATACAGCCTTTCAAGCTCGTTCGATCGATGCTGTTTACTTGGCATTCACAGTCGATCAGTCGAATCTTATGCAGGCGGTTGAAAGCATTCGTACATTCAATATGTTAGGTGTCAATCTTTCCATGCCTAACAAAACAGCAGTTATTCCTTATTTAGATGAATTAAGTCAAGAAGCGCAGTTGATAGGTGCTGTTAATACAATCGTTCATCGAGACAACCGCTTGATCGGCTATAATACGGATGGCATGGGCTTCATGCGTTCAGTACACGAAGCGGGTGTCGCAATCAAAAACAAAAAAATAATCATGCTAGGTGCAGGTGGCGCAGCGAAAGCAATCGTTGTTCAAGTGGCGTTAGATCAAGCAAAAGAAATCGTCATCTATAAACGGAAGAATGCTACTTTTGCGAGTGTCGTTGCGGATTTTGAGAGAGTTGCGGAACAAACCAACTGTTCCATCATCGTCAAAGATTATGCAGATACTGAGCAGTTGAAAAAAGATCTAGAAGATACGGACCTTTTGATCAATGGTACCGATATGGGCATGGGCGCAAAAAAAGAGTCGATGCCAATTGATCCTCAGTTTCTCCATAAGAAACTCGCAGTTTTTGATTTGATTTATTCCCCTAAAGAAACACGCTTTCTAAAAGAAGCCAAAGCAATCGGTTGTCTCATACGAAATGGGCTAGGGATGCTGATGTACCAAGGAGCAATTGCCTTTGAGCTTTGGACAGGCGAGACCATGCCGATTGAAGAGATCCAACCTTTACTCGTTTCAAAGAGATGAAACGAGTGATATCAAAGGATTCGTTAGCTTTTAGTTAAATTTACAGCGATCTTACTGTTTTTCATTAAGAAGTATCGTATGATTTTACTGAGTTGAACAAAGGGAGGAAATCAAATGAGTCGGATGGATCGCTATCAGAACATCCATAAAAAAGCAAAACCAATCAAAGAAAAGTCATCGCCGCTATCTTGGCGACGCGCAAGTAAGAAACAGGCAGAGCCTGAAGAGGAAGCAATCCCTTCTTACGAACAAACTTATGAAGAACGTCCAAGTGATTCTCGATACTCAACGCCTTACGAAGAACACGTTCATTCAGAACAACCACCCCAGAAAAAAGGACTCTTTAAAAAGAAACAGCCCAAAGGTCCACGTAAGAAGCGGTCTTGGTGGAAAATCATTTTAGGAATTTTACTAGTCTTGTTTGTCTTTTCACTGATTTCATTTTTCGTCGGCAAGTTCGTGGCTGAAAATGATCAGTCACTGGAACCAGCGACTTCAGAAACATTCAATGGCACCCAATCAACAAGCGGCGCACACAATATTTTGATTTTAGGAAGCGATACAAGGGGTGAAGATGCGGGACGAGCAGATACGATCATGGTTCTGCAATTAGATGGACCAGCTCGTAAACCCAAATTGATCTCATTCATGCGGGATAGCTTCGTGACGATCCCTGGGGTCGGAGACAATAAAATCAATGCAGCTTATGCTTATGGTGGCGCTGAGTTAGTCCGACAAACCTTGTTAGAAAACTTTGGGCTGAACTGTCAATACTACATGAAAGTCGATTTCAAATCATTCGAAAAAGTGATTGATGCCATGTTCATGAATGGCGTGTCGATCGATGCTGAAAAAGACTTGAATCTAGACGGTGTTGATATCGCTAAAGGCAAACAACGGATGGACGGTCATGTGCTGTTGCAATATGCGCGTTTCCGGATGGATGAAGAAGGCGACTTCGGTCGCGTCCGCAGACAGCAACAAGTAATGGATGCGATTTTTGGACAACTAAAAAATCCATTGAACTTGATCCGCGCGCCATATGCTGCCGGAAAAGCAATCGGTTATACATCCACCGATGTACCGATGACTTTTTTAGTCAGAAATAGTTTCTCTATCTTACGTGGTGCTGGCGGAATCGACCGTTTAAGTGTCCCAGCTGATAATACTTGGAGCTATGGTCAAAGTGATTATGCGGGTAGTATCCTCGTATTAGATAAACAAATGAACCGTGAAAAGATTGAACAATTTTTGAGTAAATGATCGTTGATGTTTTGTTAAAAAGGCTTTTCTAGAAGTATTTAGTTCTAGAAGAGTCTTTTTGTGATGTTAATTTATTTTGCTTGCTATAAGAATAGTTTTATAATTGATTTACTTATTTGAGTACGTCAAAATATAGGTAATAAATGCAAAAAGGAGAAGGAAAATGTCTAATACTACTTTAAATCCGAGTACTGCACGAAAAAAATTTTATCAATTGTTAAAAGAAGTGAATGAAAATCATACAGAAATCGAGATTATTAGTGAGCGTAATGAGAATAACGCGGTCTTGATTGGTTTAGAAGATTGGCGAGCAATCAAAGAAACGCTATTTTTGGAACAAATTGGTACACTTGACATCGTAAAGAAAAGAGAACAAGACGATACGGGATTTATAAATGTAGACGATATTGATTGGGATGACCTTTGATGGGGAGTTATAAGGTAGTAGTTAAAAACTCAGCTGAAACAGATTTTAAAAAAGCTAAAGAGCTCTAATTTAAAAAATCAATTTCTTACTATTATCGAAACATTAAAAACTGATCCTTATTGCCCTAAACAAGCATTTGAAAAGCTAAAGCCAACTCATGAAGGAAGGTATTCAAGAAGATTGAATCGCCAACATCGAGTGGTGTATAAAATAAATGACAAAGAAAAAATTGTTGAGATTTACTCTGCATGGACTCACTATGAATAATCGATCAAACTATACAATAATATGCCACTGAAAGTCTTCATATGACATTCAGTGGCATATATAAATAAATGAAGAAAAAACATTTTTCGAATTCAGGTTCATTACTAAGGATTCAAAAATACACTGATCACTGTAAATCGTTTTCTTTTTTCATCGTAAATACTCCATAAATAGGCACCGTAACAATCACGCGCACGATTAAAGCGATTGGAGAAGGATGTATCCCACTCGTAGATTTTTAAATGCTCTCTTTCAGGAAAGAATCGTTGATTAAGCACTAAAAATTGTTCTTTACTCACTGTTGTTGTTTGAGTTTCATGGAAAAAGGTTTTTTCATAGGCTCCTCTATTTTTAAATAGACTATCGGGTTTGATTTCTTCTGCCTTCATCATTTTTTTATTTACATAAATTGGGTATGTTTCCCAACCTAAGTAATCAGGATCTCGCTTGATATAGATGAGTGGGTTAGCTTTAATTGAACAAAAATATTCGTTAAATTGTTCTATGCTTGTAGGCTTCCCAGTTTTTTCTCTTTGGTCGAATGCCCAATGATTACATTGTACAATTCGATTCGAAAATTCTAGATATCCTAGTATAGCTTGCTGGTGACTGTGAATTCCTTGATAATTAGGTTCAATGAAGAAGGTATAATTAACATAAAGTGGTATATTTTATCCACTCCACTCCCAACATGCTAGTGTTTCTTTTTCTAATAGCCCCATTTTATCCTCCTCGCAAAAATCCACTTATTATTCAGATTGAATTTCTTAACAATTTTACATTTTTTATGAGCTTATTTTTTTACTTTTATTTCTTAAAAAATAAATCTTTGTTTCGCAGGTATGACTTGATAAAAAAACAAGATAAATAAATCAGTGAAACTTGTCGATTTCTTTATCATGCGATAATATAATCTTAAAAAGATATTTATTCTGCTTAAATACATATAAAATAACAATGAAAATAATTAGGTTTTCTGTTTGATTTTTTAGAGGTTCGGAGGATGATTATGAAATTTAAGTATACGTTTGGTGACCCAAAGATAAATAGGTCTTTTTGTAAAGTATACGAATTATACTTATTGAGTACATACAACATTTCTAAAGGAGGTAAGGATGAAATTTTTAGAAAAGGAGACTAACCGATTTGTACTGACCATGGTTGAAAAAAACATCTGGATGAAAGATTTAGCAATCAACTATGCGTTTTTTCAAGAAAAGAATAATCAAGGATACGAAAGTCACAAAAAAGCAGCTTTAGCATTTGTTACGTTCCTCATTCAAAGAAGAGGACATGATCAAATTGAGTATACGAATAAACTTGAATTACCAGTCAATATATCAGTAACCTATTCCATAAACTTAAATTTAATGGATGCAGCAAGAATTCCAGTCGATACTTTTTTTTCTGCACACAGCGACTTAGAAGGTCATTATATTTCAGATTATATTCCGAGAAGGAAACATTAGTCATTTATCAATGGAACAACACGTGGTCAGATTATTTCGCTTATGGAAAACATTCCGGAAAAGGAGCGTACCTTTGGACGATTTATGATCCAACAAGAAAAAGATTTACGGTATGTGGGGCATCAACATTGAGTTGAATGATGAGGACAGAATGAAGTTATTAAAAGAAGATACGTATCAATTTAAACAAAAACTCTATTTAAGAAAATTTCCAATCAATGGACTTTTACTCGATTATGTATTTTTTGAAGAAACAGGTTATCGTGGATACTCCAGTCATCGTAAAGCCGCTCTTCAATTTATCAAAGTAATGAATGAAAAAAGAAATATTCCAGGTCTTCTATATACAGATTTGCATTATTTCGATCACTTACCCATAGTATGTAGCCCAATAAGATTGAGTTATGCCGTAAATCCAGAATTAATGTATGGAAAACGGATAAAGGCAGATGTTTTCTTTTCTGTTGAAAAAACAGCTTCTGGAAGCTATTTAAATTGGTATGCACAAACATTTCTTTTCCCACCATATTCATATAGTGGGGACGAAGAAGATTTTATTTCCTTGAATAAATTATTATTCCCTAAGAAAAGTGTGTTAATCATTTATGCATGGAATAACAATTGGTCGAATTACTTTTCTCCTGGGAGAGAATGGATGGATGCCTTTCTTTGGACGATTTACGATACTGCATCGAATAAACTGACTGTCATAGGATCTTCTATGACAGATTGAGTTTAATTTAGTTTTTTAAATTTTTATCCTACTTAGTAGGTAAATCAAGTCACAATTATTGTTGATTAATATGTTCAAGAAAAACAATAACTATGACGAAATAGGTATCATGTAATACATAAAACTTCGAGGAGGAAAAGACATGGAATTATTGGTAAAAGAAACGTTAGAATTAAAAAAAGGGGATGTACTTTTTCCGCATTACGTTGGTTATACATTCTTTAAGGAAAGTGATTACCAAGGAAAGGTCACCCATAAAGAGGCAATTTTGGCTTACTTAAATTATACAAGTCGCATAATAAGAACAAATCTTTGGTCATCAAAAAAACGCAAAGAAGCTGGAAAATCTGTTACCCATGAAATGTATGTAGCGAAATTTCTTGAACTAAATTCTGATTCAATTATATACACAGCAATTGATCCTACTACGTTAAACTTAGATGGCTACCCCATTGAAGTCAATGAAGAGATGATGGAAGGCATTGAACTAACTTCGGAGGAATTTTTTATGGATGGCGGGGTATATGAGGAAGCTTTTTTTGATGAATTTCATGGTACAAAGTTATCTAAGACAGACTTTAATCTGGTAAATCAACGGTTCTTTCCTTTAAAAGACAAATTAACCATCTATTCATGGAATTCAGAGTTTACAAATTACTTCAACTATCCTAGAGTATGCATCGGTGCCTATTTATGGAGTATTTACGATACGAATACAAAGAGATTTACAGTCATTGATATTTATTTAGGCTATGAATAAAATTTAGAACTTAAAAATTATTTCAATTATACGCGTGTGGGCTGGGGCGCCTATCTTTGGAGTGTTTATGATTCTAGAACCCAAATCTTTACGATCATCAGTATTTATTTAGCAGAACAGGGGTAAGAGAATAACACACCTATAATTAGGTTAAACAATTGAATCATTTAGTAAAAGTAAATAATTGGGTAATAAAAACATAGGGAAACCGAAAACTGATCATTATGAAATGTATGCAGAGAAATTTCATTCATCGGATTTTGACTCAATTTTCAGTGCTTGGTGCTTTATTGACTACATAATAGAAAAGAAAACATCACATAAAAGAAAGGAAAAATCAATTTGAAATTATTAGATGGAGAGACGTATCGATTCCCTTTGACTATGATGGAGAATAATATCCCGATTCTTTTTCTATTCTTTCATGAGAAAGATTACGAGGAAGATAGCAGTCATCAACAAGCAGCAATTCAGCTTGTTAAGTTTGCGAACCAGAAAAAAAGATATCCTATGATTACTTGGAATAAGCAGGAACATTTAGATAACCGAATACAAGAATATACAATAAATCCTACGCTCATGACCGCTCGACGTTTAAGTCACGAGGTTTTTTTCTCAATTTCTCGGAAACCTAAACAACCGTTTCTTTCAAATTATGCTTATGCATTCTTCCAGATGTCTTCATACTATCTCGGAAAAGTAGACCATTTTATTCAAATGAACGATATTCTTTTTCCAGATAAAGAGCAACTGATTATTTATGAGTGGAATAATACTTGGTCAGATTATTTTCATTATGGCAGACAGCATAGAGGAGCTTTTATATGGACGATCTATGATTCTAAAAGAAATAAGTTTACGGTGATCAATGCAAGCATTTTATGAGATTAGGAGAAAAATATAATATGGAGTTTTTACTACAGGAAACAGAAGTATTGAGCCAAAAATTAGAGGAGAAAGCATTATTTACAAGACGTTTAAATTTAGACTTTGTTTACTTTAAAGAGAAGAATTACCGAAATGTGGAGAGTCATCAACAAGCAGCGATTGAATTTATAAAGGTGATGAACAAAAAAAGAGTAGGGTACTCATGTGTTCATTCAACAGAATTACATTGTTTTGATGATTTACCTATTTTTATTAAGTCTTTGGCTTATCCTTATGCAGTGAACCCAGAGTTGATGTATGCGAAATCAGTATTGCCTCCTGCCTTTTTCTCTACTAAATGTGAGAATGGTAAATATGAATCTTCCTATGCTTATTCCATACTCTCACAGATATATAAACCTCAGCGAGAAGAGATTTTTTTAAAAGCCAATGAGTATCTATTTCCTGTACAAGAGAACCTAATAATCTACCAATGGAATAATGATTGGTCAAATTATTTTTCAATAGGGAGAGAGGAGTAGGGGCTTATTTATGAACGATTTATGAGAGGGAAACTGAAAAATTTACAGTGATAGGTGCTTCGATGAGGTACTGAATACTACGTGAAAAATACTATCGAGTACATACAACATTTCTAGAGGAGGGAAAGATGAAATTTTTGGAAAAGGAAACAGATCGATTTGTACTGACTATGGTTGAAAAAAATATCTGTATGAAAGAGCTCGTACTTACTTACGGCTTCTTCCATGAAGAAAATTACAAAGGGGAAGAAAGTCACAAAAAAGCAGCACTTGCCTTTGTGACAGCAATCAATCAAAAGAGAGGACATACAAAAATTGAGTATACGGATAGAGTAAATTTCCCTGTCAATCTGAGAAAAACTTATTCCATCAATCAACTACTGATGCAAGGGTTTATAATCGAAGGGAATGTTTTCTTTTCTACAGCCTATGATTCGGACAAGAAATATACTTCCGATTATGCCACTGCTTTCTTTAAATTATCTTCATCTTATAAAGGAGAGGAGAAAGATTTTATTCAATTGAACAATCATATCTTTGAAAATAGAGCCAAACTGATTATTTATCAATGGAACAATACTTGGTCAGATTATTTTTCTTACATAAAGAAGATGAATGGAGCTGCTTACTTATGGACAGTTTACGATGAAGAAAGTAAGAAGTTCACAGTTTTAGGAACTTGAGAAAGAAGGAGGTCGATCATGAGATTATTGAGAAAAGAAACATTTGAGTTTAAACAAAATGCCCACAAGAGAAACATTCCAGTGCAGGGTCTTTTGATAGATTATGTTTTTTTCGAGGAGAGCGAGTATAAAGGGCGCTCTAGTCATCGAAAAGTAGCACTTGAATTTATTAAAGTGATGAATGAAAAAAGGGATGTTCCAGGAATTTACTATACTGAATTACTTTATTTTGATTGTTTACCTAGATATGGCAATCAACTCCAGTATAGATATGCCGTGAATCCAGACTTAATGTATGGGAAACTCTCAACGATCGAGGAGTTAATATCAATAGACAACAAAAGTGCAGGTGGTTATCAATCTATGTATACCTTTCTTTTTCTTCATCCTCCGTACAGCTATGGTGGTAAAAAAGACCACTTTATACAACTTAATGATTGGTTGTTTCCTAATAAAAAAACGCTAACGGTGTATGAATGGAACAGCGAATGGTCAAATTACTTTTCTTTTGGAAGAGAATTATATGATGGATTTTTATGGACGATATATGACAAAGCACAACATAAATTTACAGTGATCGGAATTTCAATAGCTGATTGAATAACACAATTGATCAAGTATAATAATATGCAACTGAAAGTCATGTGATGACTCTCAGTTGCATATGTAAATAAGTGAAGAAAAAGCATTTTTTCAAATACGGGTTCATCACTAAGGATTCAAAAATACACTGATTACTGTAAATCGTTTTCTTTTTTCATCGTAAATACTCCATAAATATGCACCGTAACAATCACGCGCACGATTAAAGCGATTGGAGAAGGATGCATCCCACTCGTAGATTTTTAAATGCTCTCTTTCAGGAAAGAATCGTTGATTAAGCACTAAAAATTGTTCTTTACTCACTGTAGTTGTTTGAGTTTCATGGAAAAAGGCTTTTTCATAGGCTCCTCTATTTTTAAATAGGATTTCAGGATTAATTTTTTCTGCTTTCATCATTTCTTTATTGACGTAAATCGGGTTTGTTTTCCAACCTAAATAATCAGGGTCTCTTTTGATATAGATGAGCGGATTAGCTTTTATTGAACAGAAATACTCGTTGAATCGTTCTATACTAGCAGGGTTTCCAGTTTTTACTCTGAGGTCTGATGCCCAGTGGTTACATTGGGCGATTCGATGTAAAAACTCTAGATATCCTATTATAGCTTGCTGGTGACTGTGAATTCCTTGATAATATGGTTCATTAAAGAAGCTATAATTAACATAATTTGGTATATTTTCTCCATTCCAATCCCGGCATGCTAGTGTTTCTTTTTCTAATAGTTCCATCTACTTTCCTCCTTTATGTCACTCAATTTCTTAAACCTCCAGTGTTCGAGAAATCGGAAGGTTAAATTAGAAAAAGATGAATCTTTAAATCCACCTTTTTCTGATTATTTTCTAACGAACTTCTATCAACTAGGACTCCATCCCTGAACCGTTCTTTCTAAATCAGGAAATGCAGTAACAATAAAATATTTTCTATTTTTTCGGACTGCTTGTTTGGTTTTTCGGATCATGACCTTTGCATAAGGGATGTGCTCATGCCGATCAAATTGATTAGGTATTGTGGTTTTTGATAAACCAAAACCTAGAGAAACCCCTAATGACAATTGACCATAGGATCGATAAGAAATCGAATTGCTATTTTCTGGTAAATTGCAGTAACCTAAGTCGAAGCCTTTATCTCCGGCTAATAAATTTTCATGTTTTGCTGTCCAAATGGCATAGTTGACTATTAATAAAGCTTGGAGGGCGTTGTGAAAACTTGTAGTATATTTTAGTTCGTCGTCACCTTCCATTCTAGTTAACAAGGTGTCCCAATTTTGAATAACATGATCTGTAATCGTATGGCCTTTGCCACCATGAGCATAGTACTCATCATAGATTAAGTCGAGGGGGGTATACCAGGCATCTTCGTTATCGTCATATTTACGTAGTTCAGCCACCAGAGTTTTGTAGCTAGCAATGGTCCAGTCCCCTAATGCTGAATCAATTAAAGTTTCATTTGTTCCTTCATTGATTATGCTTCCTGTTTCTGGATCAAATGTCCTTCGCCTACCGTTAATCGTAAGAGCATTATCATAAGGTATTGACTCTTCACTATAAGAAAACTCAATCGCTCCAACTAAATGCGCTGGAACGGCTTGTTGCGTTTGAGCATAGATAAAGTTCCCAGCGTGATCCAATACAACTGCGGCACCATATAATGTAGCGATCATTCCTGATGGATCAAAGTCTAACCCATTGTTGTTTGGAGCCAAGGCTTCGCTTAAACTTTGGCTGATTTGGCTGGTTCGTTCATCATATGCGACAGCCATTTCTTGGGCAGTTTCAATAGCTAAGGCCTTAGAAGGTTCATTGACGACCCCAAATTCAAAGGGTGTGGTTGCTTGGACGTAGTCGAGCAATTGTTCTTTTGTTGTGATCTCTGTTAAGAGCGTAGAGATGCTCGTATCAAGCTTGACTTGATAATTAAAAGGTTCTGGGAAATCATAGCCGTAGTAAGAAGAACCGGTGATGTTCAAGATGGCATCATCTGCACCACGAACGGATTCGCCATACTGGATGCTTTCTAAAACGAAAAACTCATTCTGGGAGAGAGAATCGGCTAGTGACGTGTTACGTCCGACCACCGCTGCTTGCTCTCGTAGTGTCCAAGGAATGGTGTAGTTGATGTAGCGACGATAGAGTTCAACACGGTCACTGACGCTGAAAGTAAAGATTCCGTGGTCGCTCTCGCCAGTCAAGTACTCACGCATCAACGCATTGCTTGTTACATCTTGTGCGTAGCGGTTTTGTAAGGCTGCGGAGAAATTGTAGGTATTTGTTGTCGAATCAATTCCAGACATTGCAAAAGCGTTCAGTTCATTTTGAGTGGAGGCACTGCTACCGATCGATTCAAATAAGCCACTGTTTGTTTTCGCTAAATCAGCTGTTGCTACGCCTAAAGAGGCACCGAGCTGATAAAAACCGACCCCTAGACCAATTCCTAGTAGAGCGGGGGCAAGAACAGCGGAGGCGGCGGTCGACAGTAAGCCAGCGCTAAGTGTACTACCTGATAAACCAGATGCATAAGCAGACATGCTGATTCCATTAAAAACGTTTAAGGCAACTGCTGCATTTTGTGGTTCTGCGGACGAAGGAATCGCTGAGGTGGTATCGATCGGAACGATGGTTTCGTCAGGTTGGGTTATTTCGCCAGCGATCGCTTCTTGGGCGTGGACATCAAGTGGCAAAGTGGCAAAAGGTGCGAGCAACAGACCAACAAGTAATAGGCGATAAAATTTTTTCATTTTTTACTCCTTTTTATCAAATGGCTTGAGTGACTACCAACAGTTCAACTACCAAAAACCTCCTTATTTGTGTCGTAGGTTGCTTAATTATATTTTCCAAAATATAACAATAAACTTCAAGTTTATTTAAAATTATAATTATAAAAAAACTCATTTTTTTATATAGTTATTTTCTTTGCAAATACTAATTATATGTTAAGACATGCTGTTCTTTTATCAATGTTTTTATCCTTATTTAAAAATAACAGCATGATAATAATAAAAAGGTAAATGTTCTTCTTTAGGTGATTATAGTTATTTTTTTGTAACGCTTTTTTCCATTCAACAAAAACATCTTCAATTTTTTCGCTATTCTTTTTGAAAACCATTTGGTAAACTGTTAAAGAATTCTTATTTTATCAAGAGGAGGAAAAACATGAAAACAGTGATACTTGCTGAAAAGCCTTCTCAAGCAAAAGCGTATGCGGAAACGTTCAAAAAAAAGAAAAAGCAGGAAGGTTATTTTGAAGTCAGCGATCCACTATTCACAGGTGAAGTAACAATCACTTATGGATTTGGTCATTTAGTGGAAATGGTTCCTCCTGGAGAGTATGAAGAACGCTGGGCGAAGTGGTCATTGCCCAACTTGCCGATATTTCCTGACCAATTTAAATATACGGTGCCTCCAGAGAAACGGAGCCAATTCGCCATTGTCAAACGACAATTGCAAGCAGCTAATACGATCATTATCGCAACAGATAGTGACCGTGAAGGTGAAGCGATTGCTTGGTCGATCATCCAGCAAGCAAAAGCCTTTACGAAGCAAAAGCAGTACTTACGTTTATGGATCAATTCATTGGAAAAAGAAGCCATCTATCAAGGGTTCAAACAACTGAAACCGGCGGAGCAATTTTATCCAAAATACAAAGAAGCACAAGCACGTCAACATGCGGATTGGCTGATCGGGATGAATGGCAGTCCACTGTATAGTTTGCTGCTGCAACAAAAAGGAATCTCAGGGAGCTTCTCCTTAGGGCGCGTGCAAACACCAACGCTTTATATGATCTACCAGTTACAAGAAGAAATCAGGAAGTTTAAAAAAGAGCCTTATTTCGAAGGAGAAGCGCAGATCAAAAGTCAACATGGGCAGTTTGTCGGTAAAATCGAGCCGAAACAAACTTTTAAGACTGCGAACGAATTAGTTACTGCGATTGAGGGAAAAGGAGCGCATTTAGGAAAACAACAAGGAACGATCTTACAAGTAACGAAAAAAGAAAAACAACAAAGTAGTCCACGTTTGTTTTCTTTGTCAAGTTTACAATCGAAAATGAATCAACTGATGAAAGTCAGTGCGAAAGCCACACTTGATGCAGTTCAAGGTTTGTACGAAAGTAAGTTTTTGAGTTATCCTCGAACAGATTCTTTTTACATTACAGAAAGCGAACACCAGTATCTTGTCCAAAATCTTGATCGCTATAAAGCGTTTTTAGGGATCACAGAGGTAGCGACACCAGAAACATTTCCTAAAAAACGATATGTGGATGCAAAAAAAGTCCAAGAGCATCATGCGATCATTCCCACAAAAACGATACCGACGAAGGAACGTTTTGCGAAGCTTTCCCGACTAGAGCAAGCGATCTATTTGCAGGTGATGCGTACGACTTTAGCAATGTTTGCAGAAAATTATCGCTATGAAGAAACCGTGATCCTTACAGGAGTGGAACGATTGCGTTTAAAAAGTGTCGGGAAACGTCCGATTGCAGAAGGCTGGCAACAAGTCTTGACCGTAAAAAGCAAGAAAAAATCAGATGGTCAGCTTTTGCCTAAAGTTAGTGAACAAGAGGTAGTGGCTGTTGATCTGAGAAGGCTTGAGAAAGAGACTCAACCGCCTAAGCCCTACAATGAGGGAACGCTGATCACTGCGATGAAAACCGCAGGAAAGACCTTAGATGATGAAGAAGCGCAAGAGATTCTGAAAGAAGTGGAAGGGATCGGAACGGAAGCTACCCGCGCGAGCATTATTGAAAACTTGAAACAAAGGCACTATATCGAAGTCAATAAAAATGATATTCAAGTGACTGCCAAAGGTATCACTTTGTGTAAAGCAGTAGCAGGAGAATCTTTACTGACAAGTGCTGAGATGACGGCGCGGTGGGAAAGTTATCTAAAAAAAATCGGTGAACGGCAAGGAACACCGGAAGTCTTTTTAGAAAATATCAAAAAATTTATTCTGCATTTATTAGAAGTCGTCCCAGAACAAGTAAAAACAGTCGACTTGTCGGAAGAGCAAAGCGGCTTGATGCAAATCGAAGCAATGGAGAAGAAGAATGACCAAGTCGGGCGTTGTCCGAAATGTAAAAAAGGCATTGTGATGTTGTATCCAAAAATCGCGACATGTACGAACAAGGAATGTGATTTTAAATTATGGCCTACGATTGCTAAGAAGAAATTGACTAAAACAAATCTTAGAGAGTTACTCTCAAAGGGAAAGACCAGAAAAGTGGTCAAAGGATTCACGGGGAAAAAAGGAAAGTTTGATGCTGTCCTTATTTTGAAAGAAGATTTAACGATCGGCTTTTCATTTCCTTGGATGGAAAAACAAGAGTAGGTATATATATTCCGAAAAGTAAAAATACCTAAACCAAAAAATACTAAAGTAATCATTATTAGAGGAGTACTTGTACGTGAAAAAAATCAATTCGCTTTTGAATTATGCAATGGGGTTGTTAACGCTGGTTGCGCTATATCAAGCAGTTATTGCATATCCAGAATACGGAACCAAATTATTAGCTATTACAAAACATCCGACTGGCTACTCACCGACGGTCATTTTGACAACTTTGACCGCAGCAGCCAAAAGTGGCACTTACTTGTTGCATACAACGAGTAGTCTACTGAAAAGAAAGAAACAGCGGAAACAGTTGCTTTTCGTATTAGCTGCGGCGGGTGTTGTTTATTTCTTACCGGTGATTACGCAATTTATTCAACAGTTCATATAAATAGATAAAAAAGACGACGATAAGAGAAAAATTTCCTTATTCGCCGTCTTTTTTTAACTCTTTAATATACCAAGCGTCCATCGTCGAGTGTTCAGAACCTGCTAGTGGATCAGCTATCAAGTGAAAGCCGAACTTTTCATATAGTTTACAAGCAGGCTTTAATAAATGCATCGTTTCTAAATAGCATTGACGGTAATGTTGAGTGGCATAAGACAATGCTGTTTCCATCAATTGGTTGGCAATTCCTAAACCTTTTGCTTCTGGGGCTAAGTACAATTTTTGTAATTCACATATCTGCTTTTGCTCGTCAAAAGGTGTGATTCCGATTCCGCCAACTACTTTATTTTCTAATTCCACCACCCAATAAGCAGCACAGGGGAGAGCATGGTAGTAGTCTGTTAAATGGTCTAATTGGGGGTCGAAATAGGCAGTTCCTTCAATCGCTAAATCGAGTGATTCTAGGGAAGTTTGAATAATTTCTTTGATGATTGGATCATCTTGTGGTTTGATTTCTCGTATCAGCATCGGACAAGGCTCCTTTTCTATCGTGTTTATTTATCGTAATACAAATGAACGGAAGGGTCAATTTACTTTGTACACAGAGGAACATTCTTTTATCAACTTCTCCCTTGACCCATTGCTTGAACTGTGAAATAATAACTTCATAAAAAATTTATGACTTAAGAGCGTTCGCCGGAACGATCTTGTAGGAGTCAGACAAACGAACCGTAGGCTTTAATGGTTCGTTTGTCTGGCTCCTTTTTGTTTTGGGAGGGAATAGGCAGAATGAAAATAGAAAACTTACAGACAGATAGACAAAAAGGATTGACGGAACAAGAAGCAAACGATCGATTAGAATACTACGGTGTAAACTCGATTGACACTCAGTCAACTAAATCTTTTAGTGTTTATTTCAAAGAATCAATGAAAGATATCACGATTTTGATTTTACTTGTTGCCACAGGACTATCTACGTTTATTGCTTATCAAACACATCCGGATGATTTTACAGAACCAATTGTCATCTTTTCAATTGTCCTATTAAATCTTTATTTGTCGATACGGCAACAAAAAAGTGCGGAAAAATCAATGGATCAACTGAAAAAAATGAGTACGCCATCTAGCCGTGTCTTGAGAGAAAGTTCCGTTAAAGAAATCAACAGCTCTGAGATCGTTCCTGGTGATATCATACAACTTAAATTGGGTGATCGTGTCCCTGCTGACGCGAAAGTAATTACAAGTACTAATTTCTTTGTTGACGAATCATTTTTGACTGGAGAAAGTGAACCGAGTGAAAAGGACGCTTCTTATCGTGCTAGTGATATTGAAGCATTGAGTGATCGTAAAGACCTAGTATTTTCAGGTTCATTGGTTGTGACAGGTAAAGCAACGATTTTAGTAGAAAAAACTGGTAATGCTACAGAAATCGGAAAAATCTCTCATTTAATCACGAATGAAGGAACGCATGTCGCACCACTGCAAATCAAAATGCAAAGACTGGGTAAAGTACTAGGAATAGTCGCAATCACTGCTGGTTTCTTAGCAATTGTAATTGGTTTAGTAAAAGGTTTGAGTGTGGAATCAAGTATCATGACTGCAATTTCAATGGCAGTTGCAGCAATACCAGAAGTATTACCGGTTGTCGTAACCATCTCTTTAGCTGTGGGAATGGGGAATATGGCAATTAAGAAAACCATTGTTCGAACACCTTCAACTGTTGAAACAGTAGGCGGCGTCTCTGTGATTTGTTCAGATAAAACGGGTACGATCACTGAAAATAAAATGACGTTAAAAAAAATCGTTCCTCTAACAGAATTACCTATTCTTATAGACTTCACTAAAGACAAGGAAAAAAATCTACTTTTACTGTTTTATCTTGCGAGTGGTTCTTCTGAGAACGATGGAGGGGGCAATCCAACGGAATTAGCGATTCAAAAAGCTGTAAAAGATCGATTTTCGGAGAAAGAATTACAGGAATCTCTTTCTGATTTGAAAAAAATCAAAGAATTGCCCTTTGATTCAAAAAGAAAACGTATGACAGTCGTCTATCGTATGGGTCAAGAATATTTTTCAGTCACAAAAGGAGCATTCGATCGGCTGCACTTGGTGAATCCAAGCGAACATTACCAAGCGGAACATGATCAACTTGCTGATCAAGCGTACCGTGTATTAGGAGTAGCGTACAAGGTATTCCAGCAACCGATTGAAGAATTATCAGAGGAAGAACTAGAGGAGGAGTTGAAATTTGCCGGCTTTATCGGCATTATCGATCCAGCGAGGAAAGAAGCAGCAAAGGCAGTGGAAATAGCCAAAAAAGCAGGGATCAAAACCGTTATGATCACTGGCGATCATTTATTAACAGCTTCACGTATTGCTAAAGAAGTAGGGATAATGGGAGAAGGAGACCAGGCAATGACAGGGGCGGAACTGAAAAGAATGGGTGACAAACAGTTAGCCGAAACTATCGATAGATGTCGAGTGTTTGCTCGAACGTCACCTGAGGACAAGATACGAATCGTTAAAGCTTTTCAGCAAAATGACGAAATCGTCGCCATGACAGGGGACGGAGTGAACGACGCTCCGGCATTAAAAGCAGCGGACGTCGGCATTGCTATGGGGAGTGGAACGGAAGTGGCGAAGGAAGCTTCTGATATGGTTTTAGTAGACGATCATTTTGCAACGATCGTCCAAGCGGTAGAAGAGGGGCGCAGAGTGTATCAAAATATCCGTAAATCTTTATATGCCATGTTAGGTTGTAATATTTCAGCTTTAACGATCGTATTGATTTCTTTGATCTTAGGTTGGGGGGCGCCAGTCACAGCGATCCAATTATTGATCATCAAAGTAGTCGCAGATGGCATCCCTGGTTTTAGTTTAAGTGTCGAACCTGCAGAGGAAAAAAATATGGAAAAACAACCGATCCATAAATACGATAGCATTTTTTCACGAGGATTGACCTTTAAGATCCTGGAAATCTCTGTCGTGTTTACCGTCGTCACATTATTGGCTATAGTTATTGGTCGTACACAATCAGTAGCGATTGCTGAAACAATGACATTTATTGTCTTAGGGTTATCCACGATCAGCCATATGTATAATTGTCGCAGTGAAGTATCTATTTTACGATTGAAATTTTTGGGCAATCCATTGCTAGTCTTAACTACAGCAATTGGTGCATTGATCATTGTCTTATTAGTGACAATCCCTCTGACACAACATATCTTTGGATTTATTACGATTGGACTTTCCAACTGGCTATGGGTTCTTGGTTTATCTTTTATTCCAGTAGCCTATATCGAAGTGAAAAAATGGACACATCTGTTTTAAAGAATTACCTGAAGGATTTTCTCTTAGTTAAGTTTAATTATGTTCGTCTGTAGTTTATTTTTCCCGAAGCTACGGACGAACTTTTCTTAAAATGACTTAAAAAAGCGCAAATGATAAAAATAAATACAGATAACAAAAAAACTAGAGAATTATGGAAATTTACGATTAGTGAGAGAGGTTAGAACGAGGAATTATGAACGT
>NZ_AP019811.1 GCF_013394305.1 Enterococcus mundtii
GGAACCCTTTCGTATGTCACATTTTCTGATTCTTTAGTTTAGAGTTTGCCGAAGTGACCAATTGTTTCTAGTAAAACAAGGGCATGTGCTAAATCATAAACACTATTCATAGAATGTCTGCGGTATCGAATCGAACTAGAACGATCTTTCATCATTAATGAAATTAATTTATCTTTGAAAAAGGCAACGGCTCTCACGCTCTCTGTTTCAAATATTTGTTCGCCATTGTATGTGTCTAGCTGTTCTAAGTGCCGATAAATGGTTTCTGCTTGCTCGTATTTCTCTTCAATCGCTTGCTCTAAGACTTCCTCTTCATATTCACAAAACACGTAGGTATTACAGCCCTCTAAAATCTCACCTTGTACTTTTTCGTCATATCGAATGCTCCCCCACTGCTTTTGGATCTCGTGACGAATCGTTTCCGTTTCTAGCGTTAAATCGTGTAATTTTACTCTGATAGAAGTACTTCCGTAACCTACCATTTCAACCCGAATGCGTACTTTTTTCGTATTAATTCCTTGCTCTCTCAAACTTCTTTTGATGTTATTTGCAGTTATTTCCATGCGAATCTCTCCTTATTTGTCGTTTTTTGTTCCCCAAAGTTCATTTCAGCAAGCGATTTGTGGGAGGCGAAAAGAATTTGATTTTTAAGAATGTCAATGGTCCTTTATTTATTCTTTTCCTCTTAGCTTTGTTTGCTCTTGGATCATTTCGAGCTGAGCTGATAGCGGTTTGGCGTGCTTGTTCCATACACCTGTAGCAGGCAGAAAAAAAGGGAGTGCTGTAGGGAAAAGTTTTAAGTGGGCTTCTTAAAAGTTTTTCCGCCCCTTTTTTTCTGAATGCGGAAGGTGTATAAGCACTCTCGCCAATCCGATAGCAGCGGCTTCAGATCGACATGAGACAAAACAACAGCGAGAAGGTGAAATAAAGGCCCATCGCCCTGACATTTTTAAAAATCTAAAAAAGATTCCGCATGCGGAATCTTCCTTCTTGCGGAAATCATTGCTTGCAATGAGGTTCCGCTTCTCTTTTCTTTTGACTTTCTGGAGTAATCACATGGCTTCTTCCGTAACGATGGAATATCTGGAGGAATTACGGAGTATTTACTCAATTAGTACACTACATATCTTCATTTTGATTTCTATTCATTATTTCACTTTAATTCATCATAAAAATATTGTTTTATGATAAAATTTTATTAAAAAGGAGGTAATGACTATGGGGCATCTGATAACTAAAGCAATTCCTACAGAGGCTTCAGCAATCGAGTATTTGAAGGATCACCCGACGTTACATGAAGGGTTTGCAATATCACCTTTAACCGCAAAAAAACTATTTGGTCAATATATTCTCGATAAATATAAGTTTGTTTGCCCAACTGATGGCTGTTCTGCTAAAGTTACTTGCCGTTCAATCGAACCAATCCACAAAAATAGTCCCACATTTGTTAGCCGCCGTCGTGTAAATAGTGCTCACATTGAGGCTTGCAAATTTCATCCTAAAAACAAAGATCTTGTTTTCTCTAAATCGAATAATCCAGCTGAACGATTTGAACGAATTAAAACAGGTGATATTGTTTCTGATTTATCCGGTACACAAGGTTTTTCTCCTAGAAAAAGTGTGAACACAAAGAAAGAATCACCCGATACGGACGCTACAGAGACGCAATTTTTTTTACCTAGTTCATCAAAAAAACAAGATTTGAGTACACCACGTTCAAAGCGACCTACAAGAGAACATTTAAAAACACTTCAAGACCACGTGGAAATGTTCAAATATGATCCTGAGTTTAAAGTGACTCGTAAAAGTAATAGTGCGGTTGTACCTATAAAGTATCTTTTTAAGCCAATCTCCGCTAACTGCCTTTTCGAAGAATTAACTGATCAAAAATATCCTACAATTTATTATGGAGAGGCTAGGTTAGCAAAAACACAGAAAGAATCTGTGATTAGCATACGCTTCAAGCATAACTTTCAAAAAAATACTTTGAAATACTCAGATAGAAAGAACCACTTTCTATCACTTCTCATCTCAAAAGAGTATTTAATGAAAGAGTATCCAGATATTTACAGTATTTTTAAAAAAAGGAATGATTATCTTTTCAAAGTTTACACCACTCTTCCAATGTTTTGGAATGTTATATCAGAAAATACAATGTATTTAAATGTTTCTTCTTTTAAAGAAGCTATAAGAGTCGATCCTTTTAAAGACGAATTATTTTCTAACATCTTTATCTCTCAATAGTTTAGATTAGGGGCTGCACACTTGTAGACCACTAATCTAAACTGTACTTACATATGAGGCATATGGCATTATATACATCTATTTCTTCTACGGTTGCTGGGAACCAATCTATTTTTTTTGTATCTATATATTTAAACCTTGAAATCACTTCTAGATTAGTTTCTAATAAATTTACAACGTTAAAGTCAAAATAATCCTTCATTAGCATCTCGATTTTCTTGCATTCCTCGTCACGATATTCTTCTGGAAGCGGGCCAAAATCTAATGCGTTATAAATGTGGTAGTTATCTCCTTTCTTTTTGTAATATCCCCAGTGGACAACTTCCAATGGATTACTAGGGGGTTCCTTATCATCGATTTTGGCGAATTTATTTTTTTCCTGATACTCTAATATCGTTGCTATAGAAGAGTGAATTTTTCGTTCTTCTTCCGTTACAGAAATTAATTCCAGTTTTGACGTATCTAGGTAAGCTACGTTCCTCATTTTTCGCAAATCTCTATGTGTTAAATCAGCAACTAAAAAGTACTGATGATTTTCAAGAAACTCATTTTCCCTTTTGATTTGATAACCTTCTGGAAGTTCATGTTCTGCTATTGCTTTATAAAAACGCTTTTTGTAATAATCTTCATCCTTGTAGTATTCTCCATGAATAATTTTCATTTTCTTTGGTCCCTTCTACTCTGCTATTTTCGTCTTAATCTTCAACGATTGCCATTTGGTGAATATATGGCTTCTTCCGTAGCGGCGGTGGCGGTTGGAGCGAAGGAAGAAATACGTCTATGCAACAAAGAAAAAACCAGTCCAAATGCCTTAGAATTAAGGATTTAGACTGGTTCATATGGTATAATAGTAGGTGACAGTAAAGTTTAATCGACGGTGGCGAATCCTTGAAAGAAGGTGGTGCGTATGAAAATACTCACAAAATCTTATGAAAGGAGAAGCCTTTTGTCTGCATACGAAACAATTCAGACCATCCTTGGCTTTGGTATGTTTACCATCGCTTTGATCAGTCTGATTGTCAAGTTGCTTAAAAACGACAAAAAGAAATAGCCGTCACTTTAGCCGGAGACTAGCTATTTCTTTTTGAAATATTTAGATTAACGGCCGCCGTTCTTTAAACGGTGCTGTCATTGGGGAGTTGTTGACGCAACTCCTCTTTACATACTTATTATACCATCAAACCGCTGAAAAAACTACATAAACGCCGAAACTGGAAAGCTTGTCTTTCCTTTTTTTGTTGCCCCGTAAGCGGTGGAGGCGGTCGGAGTGTCGGGGCAACAAAAAAACTTATCCTTTAAATTAGTTCAACGCTCATTTATAAAATCATTTTCTTCTAACATTTTTTTCAATACTCCATTGAATTCTTTACTCGATACAATACGCAGACGATCAAAAGCAGAAGCATCGATTGATTTCAGCTCTTCGTCTTGTTTCTTGAGCAGAAAATATTCTTTAAACATATCTAAGGAGTTATAAATAATATTGCTTGGTGTGACATAAATCAATTGCGCATTTCTTTTTTGTGTAAGCAACCGAAGATACTTTGGAAAAATGGCTTTCGTATATCGATTCTGTGATTTAAGTGTTAGCTCAATTTCAAAATGCCAGTTACTAACTTCTGCCATCTGGTTTTCGAATCGTAAAACATAATCTGAAACATGAAACAGTGTTCCTTTTTTTGCTTTAGACATATCCTTCTTCTCATACATCTGCCTACGTTCCGATTGAGCCAATAAAAATGTAGACTTTGTTTTTGCCAACCGCATCGATTCAATCAAGTAATTCGTGACTTCAATATGGTGTTTCAAATTGTATTCAGGAACTTTTGGAAAAGAATAGATACCTCCTATCGAATTATGCCCTTTTTTAGTTAGATAAAAGTATCTTTGATTTTCTTCTTCTTTAATTTGTATAAAATCAATCATTTCGAGTTTTAATAATGCTGCTAGCCTTCGATAAATCGAACTCTTACCAATAGGAAACTCTTGGTTAATCAGAAGTAGGATTTGATTGGCAGTCATTATTCTTAACTCGTGCAATAGATTTAAAATTAACCACTCTGTATTTTCTTTTTCTAAGACAACATATTTGCTATATAGTAATTCTCGAATTCTTACCACCCTTTTCCTCAGATTAGACTCAATCATTTATTCGATCATCTCTTTCGGGTTTATGTTCTGTGACAGACCCTTCAAGATTTGGTGAAGGGGCGCAGGCGCAAGGGGTAGTTGTAAGTTTCCTCTTTCAAAGAATGAAAGAGGGCGGAGGGTGATAGTTTGAGACCCCCATGAATGGGGGGAGGGGGTTGATCCTTTTCATCACTACCATCACCACAACACACCTAAAGTTTTGCTTCTACATATTCATCAGATAGTCATTTTTTTTAGCGTTTAGTGGGCGCCTTGCCGCATTTGTCACAGGTTTATTTTTTCGGTTCCTGACCATTTACGTTAATAAGTGGGATTTTTCCCACGTTGAACGTAAATGGTCAGGAATTTTGCTTTAGCAAAAAGAAAGAATAAACCTTGGTGTGACAACGTTTTGCGGCAAGGCGCCCACGATCATCCATTCCCACCCTATTCCCATCTTATTCCCACCTTATTCCCACCCTATTCCCAAAAACGACGGTTAAAAATCAACGGTTCGCCGCATTTACTACGTAGACACGACTCGCTTGTTCTCGAATACTTTTCGATTTTCGATAGACAATGAACTCCCCTTGACGAACGTCTCGTAACTCATCTGGATGGACAATAAAGTTGCGAACATTCCGAACGGTTCCTCTAGAAGATATCCAATCTGTCTTCTCTAAATCACTATAACCATATTCTTGTTCCACCATCGATGTCTTCTCAATATCGTTATAGGTCCCGATTAATGACGTCCACGTATCGATTTCTTCTCCTGAATTGACTTGCCCAATAAAGTAGGTATTACAGTTTCCTACAAGCTGACGCGTAAGGATCGGATCGATTCGATCAATATCCGCTAACATCTGTGGACTGAAGATTGTGTGTAATCCAGCACCTCTTCCTTTGTTCACTGCATCTAAAAAGGAGTCGTTCAAATAAACGGAAGGCTCATCACAGATCAATAAAAAGGGTTGAAAATTACTATAGATATAGTTTTCAGAAGCTAAATAATTCACTTCTGTGACGAAAAATTGTGCGAGCGTTTTAATGTAATCTTTGTACACCAGACCGTTTAAAGTCAGGAACATGACCTCATTCTTTTTACTGTCTTTCAACAAATCCAGCTCTTCTACCCCTTTTTCTGACGTGTCAAATAGGTGTCCTAGTTCACTGTCAATCAACATATTGACGTTGGTTTGTAGTGCTTCTGACGTTGCGTAAAGATAAAAGGGATTGTCTTTATGTTCATAGCGCATGAACAACTTTTTAAACATTTCTTTTTGTTTTTCAGGAAGAAGATACCGAAATCGACGGATAAGATAATACAATTCTTCTAACGGTAAGTGTTCCGGATTGATTTCAATTAACGTTTCTCCTACTGGTTCGATACTTGTTTCTGCATCAACATCTAATTCTTCCAACCGATTTTTCTTCCGTTGTTCCTCGTCATTGTTACTATCTTCTACCTCTTTCTTCTTCGATCCTTTTTTCTTTTTCTTCTCTTCCTTTTCTTCTACCGCCATAAAAAGAAGGTCTTCTTTGATTGCCAATTGCGCGTTTAAAAATTGCATCAAAACATTTCTTGGTAAGAAATGTTCCGATAATTGGTGGAGCGTTCGATCAATTTCAAACAGGTCCAAAAACTGAACCGTTGCTTGAATCAGTGACTTAGCAGCCCCTGAATAAAAGATACTCTCCGTTTCCGCCAGTGTGATCAATCGATCACGAACCATGACACTATTGCCATGTTTGATTGGATTGTAGCGAACATTATTCGTATCACTAAAGACTTTGACCTGCTTGTCATACTTCTTTGCGATCGTTTGGATTGACTCTAACGTGTCTTTTGCGCCTTTCCCATCGATGTAAAGTACCGGAATATTATGCGCAATCGCATAGTCCACAAAGATCATATTCAAGGTTGTTTTCCCGCTTCCGGTCGTTCCGCTGAAGGTCGCATGTTGGTTGAGTTCAGAAAAATCCATGGTCATTCGATGACCAAATTCATCTACACCCACCAATAAATCTCCTGAATGGTTCGCATCTATTTTCTTCTTTCTTCGCTCTCTATGACTATGATTCTCGTCATTTTCTAGTTCTTTGAGCTGTTCCTGTTCTTCCTTAAATCGACGTTGTTCCTCTTTTGCCACTTCAAATTTTCTTTCTTTTCGCTCTTGGTATTCTCTACTATTTCGAAGTTTAGTGAATTCTTCGTCCATCGAACGAACACTTCGTTTACTGACAAATCCCACGACGACACATAAAAAGGCGCATTGTGTGAGTCCACCAAGTAATAGAACCACAAAACTGCCCAATGTAAATGGCAGTTTTGTTGGTAAGAAATTGAGTGGAAATAAATTGTAACAGCTAAGATACGCGCGTGGATTTAGTGCGAGTGCCAACAGTAAATTGAGTACAAAACTACTCCCATAGATCAGAGAGGACACCTTTAAGAAACGTTCAAAAAATGGCACATACTCACGTCTACCTAAGTGTTGTTTCTTCTCTTTCCAACTCATCCAATACAATCCACCAAAAGGAATTAGCCCCACGAATGTGAACGGATAGAAGAGTAATAAGACACCAGTAAGAACCAGTGTTAACTGACTAAGCTTTCCATTTGGTTCTTGGGAGCCACCAGTAGGTGCAGAATTATTGGAAAAAGTCGCATCAAATACTCCTTGATTCCATATACTCATTTCATCTATTTCCTCCTTGGTTGACGAACTTCTTGTTTATTTTCTTTCGTTACTTCAGTTACTTTCGCTTGTCTTTTCGGTTTCTTTGTCGACTTCGGTTGAGTAGAGTTCCCTCTTTTTGACACGTTGGTTTTCTTCACTTGCTTCACCGATTGTGTCGTTTGTTCACTTGAACGCGTGGCTTTACCAGTGCCTGATTCATTACTTGATGACAAATTCCCGTTCGTTGGTGCTGTCCGAGAACCTGACTGGCTCCCTCGTTCACTTCGTTTCTTACTTGCCCCAGAAGAGACCGACTGGACCGTCTGTGCCGTTTTCCCTTGTGTTTTAGAAGTAGAATCCGATAAGATTTCACCTGTTGAAGGGTCGATTTGTCGATCACCTACAGTAAGAGACGCGCCATTTTGATTATTTTTTTCCAAAGAATCCGCTTGATTTTTTCGTTGTTTTCGTTGCTCAGACAGTGGTTTTTTCACTGAATTGACATACGGACGATTGACCATTGCCCCCTTAGAATTCAAATCCTGTTCATCGGCGACTGATTGATTGCTTGGTTCTAAACGCTTCGTTCGTTTTTCAGATTCTTCTTGTCCTCGAGGTGGTTTCTTCAACTCTTGGTTAGAAGCTTCTGGTTCAATGCTCGCCGATTGATTCGTTGGATCACTTTTTATCGTTCGTTTGGTTCGCTTGTCACTCATTGGTGCGGTGCTTTTATTCCCAGATTTTAATGAGTGATCCTTGTCTTCGCTAGAATGATCCTCTGGTTTTTCTTTCCTAGTCGCACGGATCGAGTTCTTGTCCGTAAGTCCATTTTTCGCTTGATTTAAATCCTTGTCTTCCTTCTCGTTCTTCGTTTCTCCATTTTCTTTTGCTTTTTTGTCCCCTTGGTTTCCATCTAGTTTCTGATTCCGATCATTTCTATGAGAACTTTTCGGATTGTTATTCCCTTTTACTTTATTTAAATCATTTTTAGAAGAACCGTTCCCTTCTTCTTCTTCTTGTTTCTTTTTATAGCGTTCCTGTGCAGCTTTACGTTGATTTTGAAGAGCTGCTCGCTGTTGTGCTTTCTCATGTGAAGCTTGACGATTCGCTTGAATTGGATGACGTAAAGCCATACTCATTCGCGTAAGCTTGCTTGCATAAGGACCAGGAGTAAAGACAACTGCTAAGAATCGCCGAAAAACAAAGAGGAAAGGAGGAGCGACGATCCAAGCAATAAAGACGATTACTCGATCCAATGGATCATTGCTATGGGTATTCATCACACTATAGGCTAATGTGACATAACTCATGAAAATGACCATTAATAAGCTGATACCGCCCTTAATAAACATGATCGTTCCTAACCCTTTAAAATAGCTCCCTAAAATATCTTTTCCGTTAACAATCATCGAAAACAGTAATGCAACCGGTAGAAAGACCGGAATCGCAATCAATAAGAACTGAAAGGCGACACGCACGATTCCTAATGACACGTAGATCACAAACTGTAAGATATTGGTTAAGGTGTATAAAAAGGCGAGTGTTGCCCAACGATTAGCATTGGTGTAGATAGGGTTTGTATTTCCAAGCTCATCTACCTCATAGTCTGTAATATCTTCTACAAACGAAACTTGGGCTTCTGAAGCCGAATCGTTGTCTAATAGCGCCCCGATACGATCAAATGTTTCGCCTTTATATTCGATACTTTTCTCTCTGATTTCCGCTTCATCTGCCGTTCCATACTGCATGTAGAGGTAAGGAACATAGACATTATTGTAAAAGACTTCCGCTGCAAGTCGATTCGCTAAACTGTTCATATCTTCTCCGCCTGGTTCACCCGCATTTTGACCTGGAACAAACTTTGTTTGTCCTTCCGGCTTAAAATTGGGATTTACACCAGCTAATGCTTTTTCTAGTTGGTGATCGATAGAGATCACGGCATCGAAGAAAAAATCATTGCCTTTTGGATCACTAAAAAAAGCGAAAGAAGTCATTGTTAAAATCGCCAGAAGAAAAACTTTCACGGAATCCATTATTCGACCACTCATAGCGTATTTAAGTACCATAAATAGTGCCACCATAACAATACCAAAGGTAGTCGCCACACTGATTAGCGAGTTCGCAAGTTCTAGGGAAAGTTCCTGAAAAGGGGCTTTGATTTGGTTCGCTAAATCTAATGAGAAAAGCCCTTTTACCATTCGGGCATTAAAACGACCGGTAGCTGAAGCCGCTGACCAAATCCAATTTTTAATCATTGAATCGAGATTCTGACGAAATTCGTTAATTTTATTTAAGCTTTTGAACTCTTTATTCATTAATGAAAAAGAGTTATCTTCATAACGTTGATAAATTTCATCTTTATCACTAGTACCAGGCTTATTTTCAACTGGGAAGCCCTTTTCTTCACTAATAGCCACGTACATGATATCTTCTCTCGCTTCTACTTGTATTGGACTTGAGCCACTAATACCGAGTAAAGTAACGAGTAAAAAGAACATGTAACAGCACTTTTTCTTCATTCATCTTCTCCTTTCTCTTAAAAATGACTATCCTGTTCCAACGCTAATGCGCGTTGCGTTCCTTCATCTGAGGTATCCGTCGTTTTGATCGCTTCCATCCACTCGGCAAACAACACATCAATGGCAATAGCTTGATTTCTTCCCATATGATCTTGGAAAAGACAAGTTCCTTGAACAAGAGAATGAATTAATTCCTTGTTTTTCTGATTGAGTTGCATTCCGAAAAAGGACAATACTTTTTTCTGTTGTTCCTCGTCATTGGGACGAAAAGCAAACTTATAAGAAATCAGCTCTTTCATGGATTCATTGTCCGTATCAGAAAAAGCTTGCATGAGTATCGTCATATCCGTATTATTCGCTCGCCCTTTACGTAGATTATCTTCAGCGAGATATTTCCCACGTGGCGTATCCATAAACCCTTTGGCTTCATCGATAATGACACTAGCGTCTTCGTCTTTATTCGTCGAAAACACTTGAACAAGGTGCATAATGACATCCATGACGGCTTCACTAGCTAGTTTTTCTGGGGATAGTTCGCCCAATTCTTTTTCTTCTTTCGTCGGCATTGTTAACCCTTGAATTCCTAAAACATTCACTTGTGAACGAAAGTCGATCGCTTGGCTATGCTCATTTCCAATAATCACTTTTCCAATACCTTCTTTATAGCTTTCTAGAACGGTTCCTAAATCGTTGTCTTGTTGTTTGATTCGGGCAATGACCGCACTTAAATGGGCTTTTTCTTCTGATTCCACCACTTGATCCACTGCATCGATAATGATTCGTTTTAATCCTCTTGCCTTACTTGGATCTTGGTTGATTTCGCCCATCTGAAAAAGTACTTGTCGCGCTTCTTTTTTTCCCTCTTCTCCTGGTAAAAAGAGCAGAGGATCTAAAATCCCTTGGTACTTGGGATCAGTGGATAAGGTAATAAAATGAATGTTGGTACACAGTTGAACAAACTCTGGATAATGAGCATATTGTTCTTTCGCTTTAGTCACAAATTTAACCATTTCATTTTTTGGATCAATATATAACGTTTTTTGCCCAAAGAACATAAGCCAAAAGAAAATCAATTTCACAAGCATGGATTTCCCCTGACCAGGTGGACCTGTCACTACTGTATTCCCATTGGCATGAATACTGCCCTCGACATTTTTTTTGGTCAAATGTGGCGAAAAGAACACCAAATTACTAGAAAATTGAATCGCTTCTCTCACGTTTTTAAATTCCTTTTGTGTAATGATTCGTCCTAATGGCAGCCCATAATGATTCCCTACGCTTCGGTAAAGATCTAAACCAAAGTCCATGACATAGCCTGTCGTTACATGTTGTTCGTAATCAAAAAACGTATAGGGTGTGGCTAATTGGCTTTGATAGAAGTATGTTAGTTGATCGGCGATTGGACGATATAACTTGTAGTCCGTCCCTTTCAAAACCAGCTGTAAATGATTGATACGTTGTTCTAATTCTTCTACCGAACCTGCGGATACGACAAACCAAAAAGAGAGATCGACTTTTCGTCGATTCTCTCTTTTTAAGTCTCGATTCAACTGTTTAAGTCGTTGATCCCCAATCAAAATCACTTCATCATCGTCTAGTTCTGCATCGGCAAAATCATGGTCTTCCATTTGTTCCTTGATTCGTTTAAACATTTTCCGCACATGACTTTTATCTTTTTCTTTAGGTTGAAATCGCAAACGTATTTGTGTTTCTATCGGAAAGTAACAACTCGTTTGTACCTCATGGACAAATCCACTTCCAAGTAAGGAACTAGGAAATTCAACGAGTGGTAAATGCGCAATGTAATGGGTTTGATCCATTTGTTGAATCGTCAAATACCCTTTCTCGTGCATGGTGACGATCCCCTCATTGATTTCTGGTTCAGTAAAATCCTTTGGAATGACCGCGGCGTTTCGATGATAAAAGTAATACTGGATACGTTTTAGTTCTTCGTCTTTTGCTCGTCGTATCTGCTTGGTATATGAAAGGTCCTCATACAATTCTTCTTCTTTATCGATATATACTTTAGGATTCACTTGTGTCTGTGCCGGTTGACCAGTAAGCGTTTCTCTCACTCGTTTACCAAACGATTCTTTAAACAGTGTGATAAATTCAATTGGGGTCACAGGAATCGCTTGTTTCGTTAATTTTACGAGTAAGACAGTAGTATAACGCGAAATTTTTACTTCTTGGTTTAATATACTATACGCTTCATCATAGTAGTAGTCGCCTACTTCTTTTAATTCACCACGAACTAATTCGTTTTTTGTCGTCTCCATATGTTTCTTTAACGAAAACCTTGTCGGAACATTCATGTATTGATACTCATATTCATCGTGAGAAAACAGCTCTTTCCCCTTAGTGACAAACGGCTTGAAAAAGTCAAAATCATTTAAAGGAAAATAGGTTTTATCTAAGATATAGGCAACCCAGACATGGCCATCTTTCATAAAAAGAAAATTACGATACCAGCTATCATAAGGATTCTCTGCATACTTTACTTGGGTCTCCATTGTAAGACACGTCCTTTTTTCTTTTGATCATTGAATGAAATCGGGGTATTCATGAAACAGACCTTATGGGTATGTTCCGTTTGAATTCCTTTATGCTTACTGGCAGTATAACGTCCGCTCACAAACCGGAAAAACCCTTTCTTATCCCAGGATAAGCTAAATAAAATCCATAAAGCAACCACGAATAAGAAAATGATGATCATCCACGACTGGCGAAAGAGATTACTTAAAAAAGTAATCCCTAACACCGCCGCTAAAAGCCACGCGGTAAGTACCGCGCCTATAATCGAAGCCACTCCAACTATAAATGATAGTTTTAGCCCTTCGGGGAAAAACCGGCTCACATTTATTGGTCCTAGATTATAAATTTTATGCGGCTGTTTCCATTCTCTTGTATAGTTATATTCCATAAAAATACCTCAACGTAACCAAATTGGAAGAACCATCGAAGCATTAGGATCAAAGAATAACTCTTTAAGCCAATTCCCAATATCCCAAGCATTATCTAAGACCATAATTAAAGCAATCAAAACAAGCACACCTAAAATCGACATAATCGCACGTCCGACACCTTGTGTTAAAAATGCCCCAATCGCCATCACAATTGCCACCAACGCCAAAATAAACACTAACTGTGGCGCGAATTCACTAAAAAAATCACTAAAATTAAACATATTTCTTCCTCCAATAACATTTCATTGTTTTTTTAAAAAGGTTCTAGCTCTTCCACAAAATAAGAACTATCTGCCCCACTGATCTTTAAACGTGCCGTAGACGTATAAAATATGCCTTCTGAGAAGGAGAATTCATACGTCACTTCTGCAATATAGTGTTCCTGTTTTTTCACTAAATTCAACACGTCAATTTTTCTGACCTCATCTGCTTCAATTCCAGAAACATGACTGATCAGTTTTAAATTCCCATCGTTTTTAACATAGAGACCTAAAAAGTCTTCAATAAAGGATACGATTCGCTCCGTTTCAACTTCATCGACTAGCTCGCCTTCTGTCAGGAATTCATTGACTTTTCCTTTTACCGTGTTGCCTGCTTCATTATGTGGTAGTTGACGACTGAGAAAACTAGGCGGGTGAAGTAACTTGACTTCTCCATTAGCAACATGAGTAATCAATGAGACTCTAACGGAATGTTTCTGATCATTTTCTTTAAAATCCACATCATAAATGGTTTCAAATACCCGACCTTCATCTTCTTCCTTTTCTGTTTGGGTGATTGCTTGAATAAAAAGAACTTCGCGTGTTGTCCCATTTGAAAATTGAAGTAAGTCATTTGTTGAGACTCCTTGTGCCAAATATTCTTGTAACTTCTCCTCCATATCTTGGCGAGACATTCCGTCTTCCACTGTAAAATAAGTGGTCAAAAACTCTTGTCCGATATAGCGGCTCCAGTCTCCCTCCTGAGAAGATTTCAACGCAATATTTGCGACTTCTCGTGCCTCTTTCACACCAGAAGAAGCAATTTGACTGAGTTGATTCATTCGACTAAACGTTAGAAACGAGACGACGCACATCGTTAAAAAAGTAAAGTAGAAAAAGTAAGTCAGCCATTGTCCAACCGTTCTCGGATGAAATCGAACACTTGAATTTTTCGTTGGCTTTTCCTTTTTCTCTGTCTTTTTTTTCTTCTTAGTTTTCTCTTTTTTCTTAGGCGTAGGTTCTTCTTTCGCTTTCGAAGTCTTGCCGGTGGACTCCTGGAGGGCGCCTGGATCAAAAAAATCAGATTCACGCATCCAAAATCCCATACCTTTCTTTAAGACTCTTAGGAATCGCCTCTGCAATGACCACCTGATCCACGAGTAAGCCAGCGCCAGATAAAAACTCTTTGACTAACGGCCATTGTGATTTTTTTAATCCTAATTTTTCTTCCAATGGTTCAAAAAACAACTTACTTCCTAATCGTAGTTCCTTGTTATGGATTTGCCATAGAACATAAATAATCGTCTGTTCTTTCGTCTCGTACCGCTCAAAATTTTGAGCGTAACTTTCCTTTTGCTGTACCATTTGATTGTTTGTCATAGACTGTTCGACTTGTGTCATTCTGTTGTCCTCCGCTAATTCGAATAAAATTGACTGTTTTTTGGATCTTCTTCATAAGTTAAATCATAAGCGAACCAGGTATCACCCTGTTTTCGATAATGAATAGTGACTAGCAACACTTGATTGGTGATTTTATGGGCATGTTCCCCTGTTTCATGATCGTGATTATGGTCTGAATCATATCGCACATGAACGCGTGTCAATACTTCCTGATCTTCTGCATTGATTTCTCTAAAATAACTTGTTTCTTCCACAATTTCAGAAGATAGCTCTTGATATACCGGTACGCCATCGGTAACACCTAGGTCTGAATACCGTTCTTCCGAGTATGCGAATGCCTTGATTTGTTCACGCTGTTTATCTAACGATTCATACGAAAAAGCAGCTTCTAGAAATGCCTGATGAACGTCTTGTAAGTCCTCTTCTTGCCATTCATTAGTATCTTTATCCTTCTTGTTACTAGACTGAGTAGATTCCTCTTCAGTAGTCTTTTGAGAGACAACTGTGCCTCGTTCTTCACTAGTTTGTGTTTCTATTTGTTTTTCACTTGTCGAACGATTGGTAAATAGAAAGGCACCTGTTGCGACCAATAAGACACATGCACCAACTATTAAAACTTTTTTCATTGGTTTCCTCCTTTTCTCTCGCTTACTTATTACCAAAAAATACAGGGTACGGATCAATCAATCGGTCTTGCGCTAAACTATTGTCCAAACAAAGCTCTAAATGTAAGTGTGGACCGGTACTATGTCCTGTACTTCCCATATAAGAAATAAGTTCGCCTTGTTTTACCTTTTGCCCCACCATGACGACGTTTCGTTGATTATGGGCATATAATGTCGTGGCGCCACCTTCGTGCGTGATCGTGACATAATTTCCCCACGAAAAATGGTACTCAGAACGACTAACGATGCCGTCTTTTGCAGCATAAATTGGCTCGCCTTCAGGAGCGGCTAAATCAATTCCTCGATGGAAGCTCCCCCATCTTGGACCATAAGGGGACGTAAATGTGTAGTTTTTTACTGGAATGGCAAACCCATCTGAGCCAGTCACTAAATCACCCTCGACGCTTTCTCCTTCACACCCGCCAGATAAACCGCCTAATTCATCGATAAATTTATGAATCGTAGGCGCCCAATGGATATTCAGATTAGTCGGATCATTGTCGGCTCCTACTGGTGCATAAGCAGAACCTAATTTCTCCACTGTGTTCAATCCACGTTCATTCCAAAGATTATTTAAGGTTTGACCTGTCATTTCTAATCCATCTTCCAACGTGTCAAAGTGAATGATCTGATTTCCACGCATTTGTCCTGAAGGGTTATTGTGTTCTAGTAAGGCACGACTGGTTCCCCACCCTGTTTCATGAATGGAAATCGCAATCATCAGAACTGGATCAACATTGTGTTTTTTTGACGCATGTTCAAACGCTGCACGTTGCCCTTTAAAGGCTCCAGCTCGTTCTAATACTTCGTCGATTTGGTCCTTATTGTAATCACCAGAAGGAGAACAGATACTTCCTACAGAAGAAACTTCAGAATTCAACGTTTGTTGGTTTCCAGTCGCGAACAGACCAACCAACAACAAAAAACCAAGCCCAATAAAAATAAGGCTTGGTAAAATTTGGATCATCAGAAATTTTTTCATTCACTAATCAACTCAGCATCCACATTTATACGTTCTTGTCCGGCATTTCCACTCAATTCCTCGAATGTTTCTACGTCCGTTGATCCATTTGATTCAATTGGTGTCTCCTGTGTCTCTTGTGTGTCTGGTAACTCTTGCATTTCTGTTTCATCAGAAAGTTTGCCTTCCGATGAGTTCATTTCTTGTTCAGATTTTTGAGAATCGTTTGTTGCTTCATTCTCATTGAGAATAACTTCAAGTAAAGGAGTTGAATTGATTGCAGATAAATTTGTTTCGTTGATCATATTATCTCCTTCAACTTCGACAGCAATCGGTGCAATGCTCTTTATCTCTGATAGTTCTTCCTCTATATCTATCAATACTAAATTAGACATAGCATAACTCAACGCTTGTGTCGCTTGATCAACTACTTCTTGTGTTGGTTCACTGGATTGAATAACTTGATCTGCTTCTTGTCGTGCATAAACTAAATTAGCCCAACTTTCTACAGTATATTGCGTAGAGTCAAGGCTATGTGCTTCACTTAGTAACGCTACTAACTGATCTGTATTCCCTACTAGTTCCAGTTGTGCAATTGCTTCTCTCAGTCTTTCCTGAGCCTCAATTACTTCGTCCTCGGTTACATCTGTTTCACCGATAAGACTTTTTACCTCGATTAATACATTATTAAAATTGTCATAGCTAGTTGACGTATAGTCTTCAATCTTTAAATTTTCTGCATAAGCTATTAACCGCTCCAACTCTAATAAAGCTAAATCAAATGCACTTTTCTCTTCTAATTGATTAATCGCACGATTTAAACGACGATTCATTCGATCAAAAGTTTCTTGCGTATGTTCATCTGTCGATATTAATTGTTTAGCTTCTTCAAGGACAGTATCTAACGTGGTTACTGTAGCCTCTGTATAGCGTTCTCGATCAATGGCTTCTGCTTGTTTGATTGTCTCTTTCAAAGCGCTAGAATCACCTTTCCTTACCAATTGATCCATTGCTTGGCGTAAACGAGACACTTGTGTATCCACTTGTACTTGCGTACTATTTTGATCCACGAGCATCCTTTCAGACACACGCCGTTCGTAAACGAACGTCGAGACACTCGAAGACAAATAATGCGACACGTCAATCGCCTGAGCTTGTACAAAGAGGTCTTCTAATACCGAATAATTTGTTTCCACAACCGGTGGTATGATTGGTGGAACTATCGGCGGATTGATCGGTTCTTCTGGACCGATTATCGGTGGTAATGGAAGTACTGGTTCTTCTGGTACCAATGGTGGAGTTGGGGGAGATGGTAGGCTAGGTAATTCTTCCGTATCCTCATTCTCCGGTTCTTTTGGATCTAAAATGATCGGTTTTTCTTCTGGTAAACTTGGAACAACTGGGCGATTTACGCTCACTAAACTAGGTTCTTGATCTTCTGTTTGATGGACAAGATTTTGAGCATTTTCACGTTCATTGACTTGTGCTAATACTTGTTGGATCATACTTCGGTCGATTGGCTCCTGTTCTCCACGACCAAATACTTGTTGAAAAGTAGAATTCGCCTGATTTTCTCCAAATACTCGATCAAAAACAGACGGTTCTTGATCCTCATTCTTTAATCGATCAAGTAATGAGTCCTTTTCATTCGCTGATTCGATTCGATCTAAAGCGGGTCTTTTCTCTTCGTTAGGTTGCGTACGTTCCAGATTTTCATTTTGGCTAAAGACAGGATAAATGAAGCCGGATAATGCACCGATACACAGGAAACTTAATCCCAATTTTTGCCATCTTGGCAATTTCTGCCATCTTGAATTTTTCGACATTCTTATTCTCCTTTTTTCAAAGATTCATCTGTTTCTCTTTTAAATCAAATAGATCATTTAATTCCTCTTCCAATTTCTCTCGATCCACGGAATCTTCTTTTTGCAGTTCTTCAATCATTTTTTCAGCTGCCTTTATTTGTAAGGAAAGCTGTTCATACTGAACAATTTTCTTTTCAAGTTCAAGACTATTAATTTGTCGATTAATCTCTTTTGCTTCGTCCAACTTACCTTCTTTTAGAAAACAATAACCTGCAATGGCTAAGCGGTTTGAATCGTCAGAAAAAGCTTCGGATTGTTGTTCATACGCTGTGACCGCAGCTTCGTAATTGTTTTCTAAAACCGCTAAATCAAAATCACCATATGTTGTTTCATAATTTTTATGAAACTCCCGAAAGCGCCTAAGATTTTCCTGCGAGCGTTGGTCCAACACATAATCGTAGAACAGGGTTTCTGTTTGTCCTTGTTCTTCAGGATAGTACTGAAAAGCCTCTTCGAATTGTTCCTGATCGATCAGTTCTTCATAAGAGGGTGTTTCCAGTTCCGTTAAAAAAAATTCTTTCACACCTAAACCACCAACAAATAATAAAAGAAGAACCAGAAAAGACCCTCCTAGGCGCAACAACCACTTTTTAGATAATGGCTGAATGAGCTTAGGCGGTTTAATTGGTCTTTTAGTCCTCGGTTCTTTTACTTTTTTGCTCTTCTTTATGGATTCTTCAGACAATTCTTGTTTAAAAACATCCCCAAAGAGAGTGACTTGACTATCTTCTGCTCCTTTTTCATATAAAAATTCTTCCAGTATCTCCCACCAGTCAAAAGAAAAAACGGGTAACATTAGCTTAGATCGTATGATTGCTCGATCATTTTGGACTAACTCATAATGAATGGTGTATTCCACACCTTCCATATCTGCTTCTTCATTTTTTATAGTCAAAAAGCGATTGGCTTCTTTTAAAGTGAGTGTTTGTGGACAGGTCATGTCTAGCCCTTCTACCTCAACAAATCGACACTTCATAGGGACACCTCCTAGTCCACATAGACCTCGCGATCATAGACGATCGTATACGGTCGTTTAGTAGAGAATTTAATGCGTCTTTCCTGATTATTTAGCGTGAGAATATAAAAATCGTCTTTGCCTTCTTCAAAATACGTATATTCATTTTTCTTACACTGAAAATACTGTTGAATCGCTCGATCTTTTAACCACTCTTCAAACATAAATACAGGTAAAATAACCGTTTGTAACGCGTAGCCTGAAGCAATTCCTAGAAAAAATGTGCCAAGTAAGATAAATCCTTCCATCTTTTTTTCCTTTCCACTACTTACATATCTGATACATAAAATAGCTTGTAGTCGTTTGAGTCCAATAAAAAAAGAAAGTATCAACGATACTTCCTTTTTTATTGGCTATTCCTTTGTCAGTACCTGCATCGGGTCAATTAATTGATCCTGGGCAAGACTTGGCGATCCATTCACTTCAAAGTGTAAATGCGGACCTGTACTATTACCTGTGCTTCCCACTGAAGCAATGATTTCCCCTTGAGCAACAGTTTGTCCTACTGTTACAAGGTTCTGATTGTTATGTGCGTATAGTGTAGTTAGTCCATTTTCATGCGTGATGGCAATATAATTTCCCCAAGAAGAATGAACTTCTGAGCGAATAACTACGCCCGCCTGACTGGCAAAAATAGGTGTTCCTACAGGTGCCGTAAAATCTACTCCCCGATGAAACTCACCCCCACGTGGTCCATAAGGTGAAGAAATGACGACATTCTGAACTGGATAAATAAACTCTTCACTACCCTCTGGTAATTCCGCTCTTGCTTGATCATAACTCGTCAATGCATAGGCTTCAATCAACGCATTCAATTTATCCGCATACTGTGTGTCTGTGGCATACCGCCCCGTGAGGTATGCTGTAGCGTCTTCATATGTTTCCGTTTCCGATTTCCATGATCCTTTGTAGAAGTCTTGGTCATGGGTCAAGCCTTCTTTGATTAGACGTGCATAATCGTTTAACGACTCTTCATAATTCTCATATCGCCGAAAAGCAGAGTCGATCGAGTAAAGGGTGCCTGATCCATTGTCTTCTTGTGTTTTGAAGGTCACTGAATTCCCATTATAGCTACCCTTAATTCCATATAAATTGAAGTAGGGTTCTTGACTCAGTTGGCTTTGACCACTTCCAGATTCTAAAATCGCTTGTGCAATCATAACTGACGCATAAAGGTCTTCTTTTAACCCAATTTCTCGTGCTTTTTCCCCAATTTCTTGAATGAAATCCCAGGTTTCTTTCACTGGTGTGACTTTAAATGAACTGGATTCACTCGATTCTGAAGAGGTTTGTTCGGTCAATCCAGGAACACGCACTTCTTCCATCGTTTGTGGGACTGAAGGCATTTCATTTGTTTGGTTAACTGGATTTACTTGAACGTCTGGTTCTGGTGTCGCTGGTGTGTCTTCTTTTATAATTTGTTCTTCCTTCACTGGTTCTTCTTTCGGACGATCTGTCTCTGGGACAATGTCAGGTTGTTCCTCTGGTGTCTCTTTTGGTGTCTCTTTTGGTGTCTCTTTTGGTGTCTCTTTTGGTGTCTCTTTTGGTGTCTCTTTTGGCGTATCCTTTGGTGGCTCAGGCTCTTTGGGCGGTTCATCCGGTATTGTCGGTTGTTCTTCGACCGGCTGTTCTTCCACTTCTTGTTCATTTCCTTCGGGTAACGCTTCGTTTCCCTCTGGTTGTGTCGGCTGTTCTTCAGCTTTTTCCGAAGAATCAGGGATTGATGAATCTTCCACAGACAGGATCGCCGCTGATACAGGTAAACTCGTTAGCAGTTGACTGGATACTAACGCAATTGCCATCCATTTTTTCGTTTTTTGCAATCAATCTTCCTCCTTTATCATTTTTCTTAGCAAAATAAAAAAGACGCTCCCTTACGTTATGTTTCGGGATCGTCTTCATGTGAAACGTTCTATATCGTTTGTTACTTAAAGTATAACATCCTTAGCAATAAGAGTAAATTTTTTCACAAAAGTAAATAAAGTAAGAATGATAGGGTCATTGAACTGATAATAAGAATTGGAGAATAATACTTGAGAATGAATCGATCAAACTTTGACGTACTTGAGCCAAAGTGTACTATTTGTTGTTCATTTGTTATTTCTCCGTCTATTTGAGGCTGTGTTCGTGCCATAGCCGGCCGGACATTTGAATGCCTATACCTATGATCCGTTATTTCTTGACTTTTTGATTTGTCCTCTATCTTTACTTTATCTCCTACTACTTCAATTGATAGATACGGACCTTCCACGTCTAATGACCAATCCATTGATTCAAATTTTTCATTATTATCTTCAGAATAATTTACGCTATCTTTTTCATAAAGAATATACGATTGTCTTTGTTCAATGGTATCGCTTCTCACAAAAGAGGTCTTTTCATTATGGATCAGCACAATATATCCAAACAAACATAGTATTATTACTAGTAATATAGTGTTTATATCTAACTGTATCTTCTCCCTATTCAATTCAATCCCCTACCTTCTCCATTTTCGATAAAAAGACTGCAAGGAGCGTCTCTCCTTGCAGCCATGTGTTTATGCTTTTTTCTTACGGTAAATATAGATTCCGCCAACGATTCCAACAGTAGCCACACCAATAATAGATAGAATCATTCCAGTCGTGCTACCTGTTTTAGGTAATTCGCCGTCACGTTTGATCTCAACTTTTGGAGATTGGAAACGAACAGTTTGATCCATATTCTCTAAATCAACTTCTCGTCCAACTTCCTCTTTTTGATCTTCATCATAGTAAATGATATGTGTCGCAGTTAATTCGTCCCCATCTTTTAGGGTATTAGCTGGTAAGTCTAAGAAAACTGACAGCTCGTCTTCTTTACTTTTCGCTGTCCATTTTGTTATATCTTGGCTCACAACTTCACCAGTAAAGCGATTCACGAACCCAGACACAATTGTATACGTATGGCCGATCTCAATTGCGTCCCCTTTTAACCAAACTTTATCCTCAAATACATTATCAATCGTTGGATCAACGATTTTCTCACCATCAACCGTCGCGAACAGTGTCTTAATCTCTAAGTCTTCACGGTCGTTGACTGCTTCTAATACGATCAATTCGCCGTCTTTTTCCACGGTTACTGAAAATTCAATGTCTTCTTCTAACTCAAGGTATCCTGGCAATGGTTGTCCTTCTACGAACTTATACTCACCGTAAGGCAATCCTTCAATTGAGAGCATTCCTTCTTCGTCTGTCAAGAATTCATCAACCAACGTTTCAGATCCATCTTTTTCAATTTGGTATAAATTAAACGGTACATTTTCTAAAGGTTGATCATTTAAGCGGTCACGTTTGATCAATTGCACGTCTTGACGTGCTAAACGGTTTGGCACTTCAATTCGGATCATTCCGTCAGAATCTTCTTCAGTCACGCTAAAGACGATTGGTTCTTCTAGTAGTACGTATCCTTCTGGAGCTTTTACTTCGTGTAATTCATAACGATCCACGCCCCATGCAAGGCTTTCTGTAGTAACAATTTCGCCTTTTTCATTTGTTTCAAAGATATCGGTGTTTTCTGTATCATTTGGACGTTGCATCGATACAAATGCACCTTCGCCATCATTTGCCCATGTATCAAAAATCTTAAATTGCGCACCAGCATAAGGGATATTTTCACCTGTTTCTTCATCCACTTTGACAATGTGCAAACGAGATTCAATAATTCGATCTTCCAGTAAGAAGAAATGCGTATAGCCGTCTTCTGTGATTGTTACTTCAAAAGGTTCAATTAATAGATATCCATCTATTCCCTTCGTCTCTTCAACTGTATACGTGTCGTATGGTAAATCTTCAAAACGGAAAAAGCCGTTTTCTCCTGTGACTTGAACGTATTCTTGTCCAGTTGTATGAGAAGTCGCAGTTAATTCAACGCCTTCTAAAGGAGGTTTTATATCTTGATTTTTTCCAGTAATCAATTCTAATGACGCTTCAATTGTATTCGGAATTAATGGTCTTGAACCGAATTTATACCCTTCGATATGCCCCTTAATGACACGATCCGTTACTGTTTTACTGTGGATCGCAACTGTTTCGTTTTGTCCGGCATAGGTTAATTGAACTTCGTGTTTCTCAGGATCTAACGTGTACCCTTCAGGCGCTTCAACTTCCTGTAAATAGTAAGTGCCTAATTTTAGTCCTTTGATTTCTGCTTGTGCGCGTCCTTCGACGTCTTCCATTGTAAACTCAGCAACCGATTTGCCTTCTGAATCCGTTAATTCATATTTGGCACCAAAGAGCGTGGCTGCACCTTGTGGTTTATTCCCTGTTTCTTCATCTTCTTTGATCACTGTTAAATCTGCCAACTGTTCTTTGTTATCAAAAGTTACCGTTGTTGTTTCATTGGCTTTTATAGTTATCGTTTGTGGTTTTGAATTCAAAATATAGCCATTTGGTGCTTTGATTTCATCCATGGTCACTTGTTTATCCGCCATGATATTTTCCCATCGTGCTTTTCCATCAGCGCCTGTCGGTATTTCCTTTGTTTGACCATCTGACGTGGTAAATTTGAAAACAGCACCTGCTAATGGTTTTTTGGTATCTTCATCAACTTTTAGTACTTCTGCATGTCCTTCTTTTAAAACTTCAATGTTTAGCGATACTCGAATTGGATCGCTAATGTGTAGAACACTTACTCTCTGACCATTGCCCACTCGATATGCCAATGCTGCATTCGCAAACTCTTTAGGAACTCTTGCAATGTTCACAACTCCAGATTCATTTGAATTTGCATGAGCAGTAATATGCAGTCGATTGCCTTCTTTACGTAAAGTAACATTCGCAGTATTTGTTAAATTGTCCATTGCATACTGTGAAAATACGCCATTCGTATCATTTACTGTCACTGTTTCCCCAACTTTGACAGTTACTTTTTGATTATGGAAACTTGGGCGAGTATTGTATCTTGATATTTCGGTTTCTACAGATTGTTTGCGTGACCCATAGTTAGGGACAGTAGTAGATAATGTTTGCCCTCCAAACGCTTCCCAAAGCATTTGTTGGACTCCCACATACTGGTCATTCGATTGATCAGTGTTTCCATACCATCCAAAATAGGCGATCAATGAAAGTCTCGCTCTCAATGACGCATTAGAAATTACTTGAGAGACATTTTCTTGAGACGCGCCTCCACCTAAAACAATTGGGACACCTTCTTCTATACAAAAAGCAATTTGGCCTGTTTCACGAATTCGAAACTTATAAAATTTGTCATGTAAAAAATTAGTTCCGTTTGGAAGATTTCGCCACACCTGATGGTTGATTGTTCCCAGATTTTCAATCGTATATCCCGTTGAACGTGTAAAATTATTTTGTAATCGGGCATACTCTTCTGACTTTTCTAACATGGCTTCTTGTTCAGAAGTACTTTTGGCATGTTCGAGAATATAAGCCATCGTGTAGCGACTATCGAAATCACCAGATACTTCTGCTTCTTCTCCACCCTCTATTGGCTGTACATCCGTACCTGAAGGTAAAATAAAAAGCGAATCGCCAATTGTTTCTACAATAGGCAAATCACTTTCATTAGGGCTATCATTTGCAAGGGCATTCTGTGATTGTAAGGCTTCTCTTAGTGGTGTTTCTGTATCACTTGGATCGGAACTCATCGTTTTGTCTGATTGTTCCTTTTCTGTTTCTTCTACTTCATTTTCTGCGACTTGGCTCGTTCTACTTTGCTCGATATGGTCAGCGACTACCAACGTAGGTGATACCAGTAATTGCCCCACTGTTAGTAGTAGTGCAATAAAAGTCGTGATCTTCTTAAATCTTCCTATTCCCATCTATATTCCTCCTGATTTATATATATATTTATCTGCTTTTAGATTTCTTACATGGTGAACGAATCATTTCTTTTCCTCATTTCTGACAAAATAAAAAGCAATTAGAAGGAAAATCTCCTTCCAATTGCTTTAATAAGACGATTAGATTAATTAATTATAGAAATCAACTGAATAGCTTCTGACTAATCCATCTGACCACATCAACGGCTTAGTAACGAAACCAGTATATTCCTTCCATACACTATCTGGATTCATAAGCTCAGCCATTCCCCACTCATTAGCCTCATCAATTGTGTTAAACTCCATTCCACTGTTCCCAAGTGGTGTTACTCTTGTTGGCTCTTCTGGTTTTGGTTGCTCTGGTGTCGTTTCATTTCCACCACCAGTAGAACCGTTATCGCCACCTGTTGGCGGTGTTACTGTGTTTCCGCCTCCTGTAGAGCCATTGTCTCCTGTTGCTGGTGGTGTTACTGTATTTCCTCCGCCTGTTGAGCCATTGTCTCCTGTTGCTGGTGGTGTTACTGTATTTCCTCCGCCTGCTGAGCCACTATCTCCTGTTACTGGTGGTGTCACTGTTTGTGAACCTTGATTAGTATCAGAACCAGTTGTCGGTGCTTGCCCAATTGGTTGACTTGGATCTATTTTATCTTCGTCTTTCACAACAGACTGCGCAATGGTTTCTCCTTGAGGGTTTTGAACAGTGACTACATTGCCTTCAAATACTAACTTATTCCCTGCATAAATCAAATCTACATTTGCAATTGAATTTCTTTCTGCCAGTGCCTTCACTGTCATGTTTGTAGCTTCTCCGATACCACTTAAAGTATCACCAGTGACGATCGTGTATTCTTTACCGTCTGTTTTTGCGATATCTGCTTTAATTTGTTCGACCGAACGTGGTGTCCATTCTGCGGCCTCTGCATTTTCCGTATGAATAGCTAACGCCATCCCTCCAACTGTTACTCCGATTGCTAACACTTTTAACATTTTCATTTAGGTTCCTTCTTTCTTTTTTTATCTTAAAATAAGCATACCTTATTTAGCATGCTTAGTCAAGCATAAGTTTGATATTTATATTTAATTTGGTATACTTTTTTTAGTATCTAATATTTAGGAGGTCTTTAAAATGAAATTAACTGAAATTCAACAATGGGGTAAAAAAAATCTACTCACCAGACAACAAGCTGCTAAAATCACAGGACAGTCTTACACTGCATTCTCACAGACAATCAAAACAGGAAAGATAAAACCTTTTTTTGAGTTTGGAGATTCAGGACCTTCGGTAGTTAGACTTTATTTAAAGAGTGACATTGAAGAATACGCACAGCAATTAAAAACTAAAAAAAGCATTGTCTCACAAAGCCAAAAAGTCGAGACAAGCAAATGAAATCAAAATTATTCCTAATTCTCCCAATTATCTTTATTTGTTTAAGTTCCATTTTGATTTACCAATCTCGTAATAGAAGAAATGACTACCGAAGTACAATAGAATCCTCATCTATACCTGAACCTTCTGCTTTTGAACAACTACAAAAAGGAAAAAACAAAAAAATAGTTGACTTAGGAGAAACAATGATCACCTTTGTTCATTTTGAAGACGTCAATCAGGCTATTCTTTCGATAGGTGACGAAGAAATTCATTTCCCACTATCAGTCACAAACATCGATAAAAACCAATTTGAATTAATCGGTTTGGCAGATAGTCCATCTAATCTAAAGATTGGCTCAACGTTTGGACTAGCTCAAGATACGAATCAGCAATATTATTATTATCCATTGGAAAACGAATGACGCCTAGCCTAATAGTTGCCAGGGAACGCCCCCTCACAAAAAGGACGCTTAGGTTGAAATATTTCAAGAGTAAACTATTCTTTGAGACTTAAAAAAAGGAAAAACTTAAAACTGGATTTTGGATTTGAAAGATCTCCCTGGCAACTATTAGGCTAGGATTCACTTAAATTAAAATAACTATAAATTAAGCATATCAAACCGAATAATTTTCGCCAAATGATAACCTGTGTCTTTTCATACAATTTTAATAAAACGACGATTAATCTAGACCGATTTGTATTTTGATCAAAAATAGCTACTTCAACAGTGAATTTATATTAATATATTTCTAAACCATTTTTATAAAGATAACATTTGCAAGATATTAAAATTTGTAATCAGCCATTTTTGCGAAAGTATTCACATTGTTATAAGCGAACACTTTTGTCTCTTAGTAATTCCGAAATGTCTCTTCGGCAATGACCCCTGGTAGTTGGTTATGATGTTTTCGTTGATGATACGACTGTGTCACTCTTTCTCGATCAACGATGAAATAAATCCCTCTATTTGACCGAATAATTTTTGCTACTGGGACTTCTTTCACCAGTCGTCCTTCTTCCAAGTTATTCACGACTCTCAACGAATGGATATAACGCAAACAAATTAATTGTTTTTTGTATAATGGGGTAGACTGGACGACTTTTTTTGTGACGATATAGGCCCGTTCGCCAGGTAACACGTCATCATGTTCGAACTGGATATCATTCGCAAATAAATCTTCTTGACCGATCACAAACTCCATGTCCTTCTCCTCTAACAATAGTTCTTCCAATTGGAAAAATCGTTTCTTTTTGCCTTTTATGCTCTTATTTGCTGTACCTTTTGCCATCCATTTTCCCCTTTCTTTTGCTTCTCATGTGAAATGACCACACCAAATTCAGTGACTTTCATTGTCTCTGTACAATGTAATTGACGAATCAGTCGTTCCGTCTTTTTTGCATGCCATGCTGATTGTTCAGCAATCCATCGTTTAAGTTGATCCTTAGCTAATTGTGATTTTCGTTGTGTCTGCATATAATCAAACAACATGAAATACTCCTGCATTGCCTCGACTCGGATGATTTCGCCATTTTCCATGATTCTTAGAACTTTGCTTCGCTGTAATTGTTGAAACAACTTGAGTTGTCTTTCTTTTATCCAGTAATCATTCGTTTCAAACCAACGCTCTAAACTACTACGCTTGATTGACTTGCGCTTAGACTGCCGCATAAAAGCAAGTAATATTTGTATTTCAGTCATTCAACTCACTCCTATTTCGTTTGCTTTAAAGACATACCTGTTCACAAAGAACCGCAAACAAGTAATAAAAATGGTACGACACTTTTCGGATAAGTGGGAACCTGACCGTTTTAGGGGGACGGACAACCTGTCTCTCTTCATCATTTTGAGAAGTACAAAGTATTTCTTTTCAGAACAAACAGTTGGGTTTTAAGGCGTTCAACTGCGCTACTTTTCTCGCCACATGCCAGAGACACGATCTCCTGCTCAAGTTACCAAGTCAAGCAGTCTGTCGTTTTTGAATGTATCTATCTCACCAGACAGAAAACAGCGAGACCTTTCTCGTTAATTCCAAAGCCAAACACAGCGCCCTGGATAAACGTCCGATACTATCCAGTTTTCAAGGATCATGTAAACAACGAGAAACGTTCTTTACAAACAGCTATGTCTTTCGTTTAACGATCTTTCAAGCCCAGTCTTTCACTTTCATTGGTGGTTCAAGCATGACAAGGGATTGAGCCGAATGTTTTTTCTTTGCCATAATTTTTCCGCCACTTTCAACGACTGTTTTAATTTTGGGATAGAGCACCTCTATTTCTCTAACCGTTAGGTTCGTTTGATGTACAAATTTTCCATTTCCAAGATTTGCCCATATACTCCCATCAATCAGACGAACGGTAATCGCTCGTTGTAAAATCAATCGAGGTGAACAGGGCTTTATTTGCGCTGACTTATTCATTTTTTTCCACTCCTCCACTCACTTTCTCGGGCAAACATTAGGGACGAAGACAAACAAAAAGGAGGAATTCCACATGTGTGAAATTCCTCCTTAATGACTGTAGTTGTCGACAACGCCCCATAACAGCTAAATTGATCGCTCGTTTTACACGTCCCCCCACTGATTCAAACGCGTAAAAAAACGACTCGTATTAGTCCAAGTCCATACACAAACGTCCTCACTCATCTTCTGTAAAATCACCTTTTCAAACTATTTCAAAAAAAAGATTTTAAAAATAAGTAAAAACGAATGAATACCACTCAGTTGTTTGTTATAATTAGCAACGTTGTAGACATCGTCTACAATTATCAAGGAGCAATCCAGCAACATGTTTCGGATGTTGGTTGGACCCTTTGACTCTCAACGACCTTCAGACTGATTGGCGTCAGTGTGAAGCGAGAGAGCTAAAGGTGCTCCTTTTTGTTTGCCTTCGTACAGCTCTGAAACAAACGTTTCAGAGTTCTACGAGACGAACAAATAAATACTTGACTGTTCATTTCCCAATAACCGTAACATGTACCAATAAAAAAGGCAAACAAAAATATTGTAATTCTTTGTTTTTTTTTACTTTTACAACCACCACCCTCGCTTGTCACAAATCCCATACTAGCATTATTAAACTCCTTGTTCAAATATTCTCAAATGATTGTCAGCTGTGATTTTATTATTAAATTTTAAGTAATCCAATCAGAAATAACTGTTATTTTAGTTAAAATTCTTAGTAAATTATTAGTTTCAGAAAAGAATGATTTTTAACTAGTTTTTTCGGTCTCTTCGACCAAGCAAGTAAAAAAACTTGATACAAAACAAGAAGAACGTGCTAATTTTTTCATCAAATTCCCCCGGACACATTTCTAAATTTTCAATATCACAACAGATTTTTTCACTTTTCAGCATAAATAAGACGTCGATCGAAATTAGATAATCCACACTTATTTTTTTGTTAATCCAACTCTTTTTGATTAGAAAGAAAAACACACCTTGCATAAAATTTTATACAACAAAGACACATCAGCTTCGCTGAGACACCCCTAGGCCCTTTCAATAGTCACTGTTTTCAACATCGGTTGTCCAATCATGCAAAGAGACCGTCGGTAATTCTTCGCTTGATTCAGCTTGTTGTTTTGCAGCAATCGGATTTTCCACAAACCAGTTCTTAACGTATACAAAGATTAGATTTTGAATATTTTCAACTTTTTCTGTTTTCTGTTTTTGATAGGCTTTTAGAAGAGTTTGATACAATTCTTGTTCGGCATTAAGACCATAAGTATCTAGATCCTCAAAAATAATTTTAGTTTGCGAGTCTTTTTCCGCTTTTGCTTTTGCGTTATGGATTGTCTTAACGGTCTTTTGAGCTTCACTATAACTAGACGAGAATATTTTAATCAGACTTAGTACTCGATCAGGGATAAAGGTAGCAATACTATTATCTTTCATAATCTTCTCAAAATTATCTAGCAATAATTGATCTTGTAGGGGGTCTTTCTTTGTGTCTATATTGTGTCTATTAGTGTCTAAAGAAGAAGTATAGTATAGATTGTCTGCGATATTCACAATTCCAGTCGATCCCTTGATATCATTAGTTTTCTCTGGATTTGCGATATTCGCAATTCCAAGATTTTTATTGATATGTTGGGATTTCTCTGGATTTGCGATATTCGCAATTCCAACGAAAGCCTGTGATTCGGCTGCATCTATCAAATAAACGTCCTTAGCCGTGGCTTCTGGCTTTCCGAGATACAATTTATTTGGTGTATTTACTTTTATGCCATTTACCCATGTTGACCCACCACGTTTTTGAAATAATAAGTTCATTTCTGTTAGCTCTTTTTTGATTTTTGCAACTTTTCCCTCAGCACAGTTCAAAATACTTTTAAGTTCCTCGACTGTGAACACAAAGTATATTCTGTTCTGTTTATCGACCCATTTATTTTTTACTGAATATGAAAAACGATCTTTAAGAATAGCGTATGCTACTTTGCTATCATTACTCATTTTTTTATATTTTTCATTTGTGAAAAATACTTTTGGTAGTTGGAAGTATTTTTCAGCGTAAACTTCATTAGCAGTATAAAAATTAAAATCTGACATTGTATCGCCTCTTTTCTTCGTAATTTGTCCGAGTTATTCCTAATACATTAAGGTATAAAGTATTTCTTTTAAAATGTATATAGTTAAATAATTACTATATACAAATAGTAAAATATACAAATAGTAAAATATACAAATAGTGTAGTATACGTATAGTATAGTATACAAATAGTAGAATATACAAATAGTAAAATATACAAATAGTAAAATATACAAAAAATATTTATTGGTAAAACAGTAAAAAATTATGCGTTTAATCATACTTTATGTATACAGATAGTAAAATATACAAATAGTAAAATATACAAATAGTAAAATATATAAATAGTAAGATATACAAATAGTAAAATATACAAATAGTAATTTTTCCTAAATAATTATTGTAGTAAAAAAATATTTATGGTAAAATATTTTTGTAGTAAAAAATGATGACGAGGAGTTTAAATGCATGACAAAAAAAATCGTTTTTGGTAATTTTAAAGGCGGCGTTGGAAAAACCACGAATTCAGTAATGTTTGCTTATGAGGCTGCGAAGTTAGGGAAGAAGGTTCTGCTTTGTGATCTTGATCCTCAAGCTAACTCTACTCAAATGTTGAATAGAACATATACTAGACAAAATAACTCAGAAATGCCAAATGAAAAAACTATGATGGTAGCTATTCAAGAAGAAAATCTTTCTTCAGCTGTGGTTGAAGTTATGCCTAATCTATTTCTTCTCCCGTCACATTTAGATTTCGTTGATTATCCAGATTTTATTGAATTAGTTTATCCAACTACGCTTGAAAATTTTAAGGATCAAAGAATTTCCCATTTTGGTAATCTTCTTAAAGAGATTGAAGGCGATTATGATCTTGTAATAATAGATTGTCCTCCAACAATTTCTCTATATACTAATACAGCTTTATATGCAGCAGACTTTTTGATAATAGTATTACAAACTCAGCAACGATCTCTGGATGGAGCAGAAGCTTTCTGGGAGTATGCACAAACATTTTACAATAAGTATACAAATGCAGATTTTGATATAGCAGGAGTTCTACCAGTACTTATGAAAAACGATTCGGGTATTGATAACCAGATTATCAAAGATGCTTTGGATAGTTTTGGAGAAAAGTATGTTTTTACTCATATTGTTAAACATATGGAACGATTGAAAGGTTACGATAGAAAAGGAATAGCTGACAAAGTTTATACAGCAACTTGGGATTATCATGATATTAAATTACATGAGTTCTATATTGAGATTACCAAAGAGTTTTTTCAAAGAATAGGAGAGTAAAACCATGGTAAAAAAATTCGAAACAGATCCTAGCAGAAAGAAAAATTTAAGAGAAATCCCAGAGACAGAAACATCCAAACCAAAAAAGACTTTTAATATTGACGAGTTTACAAGTACAGTACAAAAGTCGACTGAATCTTCTGAGAAAAAAGTTGGAAGACCAAAAAAAAATAAAGTTTATGGTACTGTAAGAATTCAAAAATATAATGTAAATAGAGTGAATGCTTTACAAAATACTTTAGATTATGAGACGCAAGACGACTTAATTTCAACTGTATTAGATCGTTTAGAAAATTCAATGTCGTCTGAAGAGCGTACTATGTTTGAAATGTACATGAAAACATATGAAGCGAGAGATAGAAAGAAATCCAATTAAAAAAGGTACGGGGAATTGAAATTAGACAATTCCCCGTACCTTTTTTTATAGAATAGAAGGTGAAAAATTTTAGTATACAAATAGTATAATATACAAATAGTAAATAATAACTATTGATATTGTCTTATTAAATGTTGTTAGAAACCCAAAAAAATATATATCAGACATGTTTAAACTTTCTGCAATCAATAAGTTATTAATGAAACTTAAACAAAGAAAAGGAGAAAAAGAAATTTTACTCTTTTTCTCCTTTAAAAACTCTATTCTATTAAAAGGATTGCGATATCACAATATTACGATTTCAAAATATCACGATAGTGTAAACCAATTATTACTTTACGTTAGATTATGTTGAAAATACAATTACTCAATTCGCTTTTTCTTTCTTTTTCCGATCGAAGATATATATATTTCATATTCATCTTGAAGAGAGAGAAGCTCTTCGTAAGTAGAAGACATGTTTGAACTTGCTGCAAGGCTTAGATCATAAATAAGTGATACTGGTAATGATTCGACTCGCCGGTTACGTGTTATCCAACTAGATACAGTACCACGACTATGAGCATATAATTCACAAAATTGGTCAAGCGTCATTCCTAGCTTCTTGATAATATATACATTGATAGGGTGGGAATAAACAAAAGTATTTCTAGTCATGGTGGGATTGCCTTCTTTCTCACATTATAGCTGCATATGCAGTAATAGTTTAACATATACGCTTGCATGTTGCCTACTTTTCTTTTTGAAGATTTAACACAACTTACAAAAATATTATAATAATCTATCTTATTACATTGACTGTATAGTAACTATATAGTTTATACTTGGTTTGACATATATGATTTGAGAGGTGAAGTCAGTTATGGAAACTAAGTATGTATGTAATTTACATACTATATCAAAACATAGATTAAGATATTATGAACACTTAGGTCTGATTAGTCCAAAAAGAAAAGCAAATGGCTATCGAGAATACTTAGTTACAGATATTAAAAAATTATCGTCAATTATGTTGTTTAGATATTTTGATCTGCCGTTGAATGCTATTGAAAATCTGTTAAATCAAAGAGATATTGAACAGACTGTAAATTATCTGTCTGAAGAGTTAATAATGATGGATAAAAAAATAAGTAATCTTTTAGATAAAAAAAAACTTCTACAAAAATATATACAACATATAGAAAAAACGAAAATTATTCCTAAAAATAAAATTAAGATTCAAAAGATAGAGAAACGATACGCAATTGCAAGTCAAGAAAATTGTTTTAATTTAGATGAATCATTCTGTAGATCCAAAGTACTATTTCAAGAGTCTATAAATAGTGTTCCTGTGGATAGGTTAGATTTATATGGAAATATAGTTAAAAGGGAGGGAGGTATAGAAAAATACCAACCATTATTTTTGTTAAATAACGGTGAAAGAGTATTTGATAAAAATATGATTGTGATTCCGGAGGGAACGTATGCTGAAATTATAGTGAATGATCACTTCGATAGAAATGAATTATTGAAAGAGATTGAATATTACACAGATCAACAAGGATATATAATGTCGAATTTCATTTTAGAATCTTATTTAATAACCTTTTATGAATCCACAAATATCAAAGAACATGCAACATGTATTCAAGTAAAACTTGAAAAAGTAAATCGTTAATAAAATTAATAGCAAAGTAAATAAATTTAAAGTTAGCAATTAGAAAGAATGCGTGTCTCTTTCTAAAATATATATTAGGAGAAAAGAAGGCGAAGAATGGTTAATTATATCTTAAATAAGGATAAATATTTATGTTATGTTGAATTCGTTTTTAGTATATGAAGTAGTTTTTAACATGTATTCAAGTAGATCAAACAATAGAAAGCGCTATCGAAAATTAGAGTAGCAAATGGGTAGACCTGTTCCTAAAATTATTGGAGATGATAGATATGAAAACCAAGATTCTTTTTACCTTGAGTCCATTGTTTATATTTTCATTGTTTATTTTTAATGTTAGAAATGCTGAAGCAGTTACTATCACAAAAATCGAAGACAGTTTAAATCAGATAGGCAACTATTATTATCAAAATGAGCTAGCAGGAAAAAAAATTGAATGGAGATATGAACTCGATAAAAAGCCCAATTCTGTATCATCAAATGCTGTCGTATACTATACTCCTGATAGTCAATCATTTAAACTAAATAAAACTAAATCCGATTTAGTCTACGTAGGAGAAAATGAATTTACTAATAGTACTGAAGTTGAACAAACGAATATTACGACTGATTTTGCTAAAGAGGTAACACGCACAGCATCTACGAGTACTACAAAAGGCTTCACTATTAATGGAGAAGGGTTGGCATTTAAACTTCCTCTAAGTATTGGGTCAAATCAAATAACTGGCAGCTTTAATTCTAGTACAACTAATACACAAACTGAAGCTACTACTGAAACAATAACCTCGGGCGCGCAATCTGTTAAAGTTCCGCCACATAAAACTTATAGAGTAGTTGTTTCACTAGAACAAATTGAATTTGAAGGTACAGTTGACTATACTGCGACGGGTAAGGATTTAAAAAATAATATAAATGCTACGGGTTGGTGGATAGATATTACAGGAAGACCTTATACAAAGCGTTTTGATCTCAGTTATAGTATTGGATCTGAATGGAACAGCTTAAACAACCAGCAAAAAAATGAAATTAAAGAAATTAAGATTAATTCAAATAATAATACTATGACTGTTGACGGACAAGCTGAAATCAGAGGTGTTACTGGAACTAGAATGATTGTAAAAACGTATGATATTACCAACAAGAATAATATCTTAATTAATCAAAAGTTTCTTTAGATAAAAATGCACTTTCTAAAAAATTTCTGTTGCAAAGATTAAAATATAAATTAAGTTGCCCAATTTCTGATATAAATGGAGTAAATAACTATGAACTTAATATGAAAATAATTAGTGAAAAAATTTATTATAGTGCCAAAGAATTTTATTCTAAAATTAACCAATATTTAACTATTTGAATAAAATATATCGTTATTTTATTTTACTCTATTATTATTGCATGTATTTGATTTAATATGAGTACTACTCCAGTTGTTATTGCTGTAAATCTTGTATCTATCTGTTTTTTTAACTGAAAATGTCTCCACGAAATCAGTTGGAAAATGCCCACTTAATTTATCGTAGCTACTGTTTTGCTCTTCCACAAGAAAAGAAGACGCACTTAAATCAAGTACATGCGCCCTATGGGTGATTTGTTCGACAATTGTAGCAGTAAGCATAGGGTCTCTGAATGTTTCTTCCCGTCATGTAAACTTCAGATCCGTTGTAATGATCATTGGAATTTTGCCTATTTGTAATCGAGTTTTGATGTATGTATCTTCTTTATAATAGTCATGCTGTTTTTAAGCTTAAACAGTTATGGATATATTACCAATAATAAACATGTCTCAAAAATATAAAAAAATTGTGATAATTTATTAAATTTCATATTTTTTATATTTAAGTGCTGGGAAAATATAGAAAGGGATATTGTTATGATGAAAAAGATTCTGATAAAATTATTGTTTTTATCGACCATGTTATTATTAAACACTACACTAGTAAATGCGCAAGATTTAACGTCTAACAGTGACCAAACACAAATGAAAAATGGGTTAATCGGACATTATTTTGATGATAATAAGTTTACTAATCCTATACTTGTTGGCCCTACACAAAACGAAACCCTATCATTCAGGAAACAGGATACAAATAACTTGATTTCAAAGTCACAAAAATTTTCTTCCTTTCGTTGGTTTGGTGAAATTAGAAGTCTAGAAGACCAGGATTACCATAGTTTTAAATTGAAAAATGTAGATAACTATAAAATTGAAGTAGATGGAAAACCTATTAATCTCAAAGATAGTATTAATTTAAAAAAAAATCAACAATACAAATTGAAAATAGAAGCAATATCGAATACTCCATTGTCACTAAATGATATTGAAAGAATAAAATTAATTGGATTGGACGTTCACGAAAAGGAACATATTTTCAATAATCAAGAATTATTTATTCCCGAATTGAGTAGTCCTGACTGGCAAAGTATCATTGCTAATGCAAGTTCTAATCCTCAATTTAGATTAGAAAATAATAATCCTTTGATAGATAGCGATGGAGATAATATTTATGATGATTGGGAAATTAATGGTTATACAATACAAAATAGGATAATTGTACCTTGGAAAGATGAGTATGAGAGCTTAGGGTATAAAAAATTTGTTTCTAATCCTTTTGATGCACATACAGCAGGTGATCCTTATACAGACTATGAGAAGGCTGCCAAAGATATGCCTCTTGCAAATAGCGAAGAAGTATTTAATCCTCTAGTAGCGGCATTCCCTTCTATTAATGTTAATTTAGAAAACGTCATCTTATCAAATAATCAAGATTTAACTAACAGTATAGGTTCGAATCATTCTACAAATTGGACATATTCAAATACTACAGGTGTAGATGTTACAACAGGCTGGCAAGGCGTTGGTCCTAACTTTGGTGTAACTGGGCATTACACACATAGTAATACCGTTGCGAATGAGTGGGGAGGTTCAAACGATGACAGTACCCATATAAATTCTGCGGAATCAGCCTATTTAAATGCCAATGTGAGGTACAACAATGTTGGAACCGGAGCGATATATGAAGTAAAGCCTACAGTTAGTTTTGTACTAAATAATAATACCTTGGGTACCATAAAAGCAAAGGATAACACAACAGCCTTAGCTATATTACCTAATGAAAGCTATCCTAAAAAAGGGCAAAACGGCATTGCAATTAATACCATGGATGATTTTAATTCTAGACCTATTCCATTAAATAAAGATCAATTATCCACATTTATCTCTAATAAATCGCCTATTCTATTAGAAACAAACCAAGTAGAGGGTAAGTATATGATCAAAGATTCAAAAGGAAACATAAAAATAGGGGGCTCTTGGAATGGTGTAGAACAGCAAGTTAAAAATAAAACATCATCAATCATTATAGATGATGGAGAGTCTGTAGTAGAACGAAGAATTGCGTCTAAAAATTATTCTGACCCAGAAGATAAAACCCCGGAGTTAACGTTAAAAGATGCTTTAAAAATAGGATTCAATGATATAAGCGAAAAAGAAGGCAAACTTTTCTATAAAAATAAATCCATAGAAGAATATCACAGTCTCGCCTATTTAGACGAATATACAGCAGATAAAGTAAGAAAACAACTCTCTGATGATGAAGGGATATACAGAGAAGTGAAAGATCTCTATGATATAAAAATAGAGCCTAAAATGGCCATCACATTAAAACAACCTAAATTTTATGATAAATCGGAATCAAAAAGAAGTCCTCTTGGAAATCTTAACAGTGTTGTCACGCATAGAATGGTAGATGATTTGGGTAATGTTGGTGGTGTGTACCAGGCACAGACAACTAACTCTCCCATGAACACTGTTCGATTAGATTTTAGTGCTGACATATTAAAAAAATTGAACCCAAATTCTAAATACTATATCACATTATCAGTCAAAGCAGATTCTAAATTTCCTACTTCGGCTGTTACTGTTAGAACGCTAGGAAACTATGGAACGATGAATGGACCTAATCAAAAATATAATGTTTCATCTGATGGTTATCGAAGAATTTCTGTTTTATATGACCCCGGAGTATGGGGGGATGGTGAAAATACAATAATGAAGACTTTAGAATTAGCATTTTTTTCAGTTCCAGCGATTTCAGATACTCAAGCGGTCTATTTTAAAGATATATCAGTCACAGAAGTGGGAGCTTGGAAAAAGTAACTAGTCATTTAGATAGAGTTAAATATTTTAAAACTTAGGAATCTTCTTTCCGTTTGAGATAAATATCTTCACTATAATTAAACACATAAAAAAATATTTAGTTATAGTGTTATTCTAAATAGTAATTATTACAAGGAAAGTGAGCAGCCAGATAATTTTATACAAAGTTGCTAAATTTTGAACTCGTAACTTCAGTTTGTTCATCTGCATTACAAAGGCTGAGATCTGTTACAAATAGCTAGAACAATCGCTTTGTATATTTTTTATCACTTGTTTGTTAGAGCTTATGGATTCAACAGACTAAAAATTTATCTTTTCAAAAAATAAATTGGGAATAATATGTAGCTAAGTAGGTATTTTTTAGCATAGAAACCAATAAATAAAAAATATTTTTCCTGACTTGAGGCTCTGTTGTTTTTCTAAATTAGGACTTATGAAAGCGATACTGTATATTTGTACTGATTTATGAAGGAGGACTCATGAAAGTAATATTAGGTATAGTTACAGTAATAGTAATGGGATTAGTATTTCCAAATAATGTCGAAGCTATCCGAGATTATAAGAATAAAGATTACGATGAGGCAGTCGATGAGATTATCAGTGAATTTGAATCTTTTAGGGATGAGTTAACAGAACGGGAAGAAGACACACTACGAATATTTGAAAATAATATTAATAAGGCTTCTTCAGCAGCAGATCCACATTTGAATTATCTTCTAAGAGTCACTGGGGGACATTTAGAATCTTTACCAGTAGGATTAACTCCAGAAGAAATATTAAAAGTCAGCACGATAAAAACGGAAAATAGAACTATTGAAGAACTATTTAGGAGAGAAACTGGGAGAATTAAAGAAGGTCTCTTTTTGTATTCCTCCTTGTCATCTACAGACTTTTTTATGCCTGAATCGACCTTCTATACTCAAGATAACCCAAATCTTTTATCGGAAGATAGAATTAGATACTTAAGAGATAATCTTAAATACGGTGTTTCTAGCGATTTCCTAACGGGAAGTCCTGTTGGAGATGAACCACAAGCTACAGGCTTTTTAAAATATAGAATTAAAATACCTCCTAATACTCACTTAGTACATTTAAATGATGCAATGGACTATTTAGTGATCAATAAAGGGACTGGCATGGAAGTTAAAAGCATAAGAGTTGCCACTGAAAAGGGTAAACAAATAATTATAGTCGAAGCAGAGCTTGTTTCAAAGGAAATTGTCGATTCACGAATAACGGAAATTAGTAGAAATATAAATGAAGGAGTTATTGCTACAACAGAAAATACAAAGTTTAAAGATATTTTCAAGTTAGATTTAACGGGGCGTGGGGCCTCATTAATCGCAGAACAGGCAACAGATATGGTAAACAAATTCATTGAGTTAATTCCTAAAAATTTGCTAAATCAGGGATTAGAATTTATCAATGAAAAACAAGGAAAAATCATATTTGTAGATCGCCTTCTTGGTTACGTAGATGAGGCGATTCCTGCCGGGATATCACTACCCGAAAAACATTCAGAAGTAAATAGGATTAACAAGTCAGCTGGTAGATATAATATTACTAAGCGAATGATTGTAATAAATGGTCATGCTTCTGGATCAGCTGGTAAAGAAATGGATTCAGAAAGACTATCACATGAATTTGGACATGTCATAGATAATATGAAAGGCTTATCTTCCTCGTCTAAAGTTGAATTAATATCAAGTACTGCAGAATTTCAAGATATATATAATGAAGAAAAAAATAATATAAATGAATATGCAGGGACAAACAAAGAAGAATTTTTTGCAGAAGCATTTAGATTTTTTTATTCTGGACTAGAATCAAATAAAAACCTGCTTAAAGAACAAGCTCCTAGGACATATGAATTTATAAAAAAATTATAATTGAACAAGGTAAAAAAGAGGCTACCAGTTGTTGTCGTTCCGCTTTAAACATATTAACTTTGTTGAACAGCCTTTTTATCAGAACTCTCTCTAAAGGTTGATCTAGTCTCCCTATAATCCATGTTGTACATGATAGCCAATCTATAAATACATTATTGATAAATCAAAACTAAATAAACTTAAAAAGTTAAAATAATAAGTATCCAAGAAAATTTTGATACTAAAGCACCTCATTAAATAGCGTGTTCAGAAAACAAGATTTTAAAGATACAAAAATCGTTTTTCGTATCAAGAAAGAAATTTAATTTATTATATTACTCTTTTAACATTATATAATTGCTGGTTCATTATTTTCCGAGTCTATAAAAAAATGAAAACGTTATCTTTATTGTGATAGAATAAAATTAAACTAGAACTGTTAACTAAATTTCAAGAATAATAAACGGAGGCTCCATTATGAAAAAAATAGTTTTCTCGATTGTGTGTCTATTAGGTTTCTTATCTGTAGGATTCTTAGGTCAAAAAGTTCAAGCATCAGCAACACTCCCAAGTAGCTATTACCAAATTAGACCGATTTCTAATAAAAATATTTTCGTTAGTAATCACGATTTCTCATTAATAAATGTCAACAAGGATTTAAACAAATTTGAAGTGAGCTATTTAGATTTTAAAGATGGATATAGTATTTATTCTCAGTGGGGAGAAGGACGTGTTAGTTGGACAGGTAAACAGGGTTTAGGAAACCTGGTATACGATGAAACAAACAATTTAAACAATGTTAATTTATGGACCATTGATAAAGTTCCTGGTAAAGAAAACCAATATTTTATTCGGAGTAAGCAAAATCCAGAAATGGTATGGGATGTTCATAATGGTAACGCAAACGTTGGGGGACAGATTAAGGTAGAAAAACAACATCCTGAGAATAGTCCATACAGAGAATTTCAATATTTTATGTTTACAGAGTAAGTTATTACATTTCACTGAACTGTAAAGCTATTAGAAAATAAATATTTGCTGGCTTTTTTAAGTAATTAAGTATGTTATTCTCACCTCATCCTAGTTGTAAATACAAAAATACATTTGTATTTACAACTAGGATTTTCTCTACACAGGAAGATAGCCAGACAACAGTCTGACTATAAAATAACTACTTATTTTTTCGTTTAGTAGTTGGAAGTATTGGGCAATGAATTGATAACAATTTCCACAATTTTTAAAATGATAATGATATAAAATAAAGTCATCCAGATCGAAGATTCGCATTGATCAAACTTTGTCGCAACTTTCTTCGAAAGAAAAATACTACAATAAGTAGTTATTAAACTTCCTAATAAATCAGGACGCGCTATGATAGCAGCTATTAAAAAACTAATAGAAATGTATCCTTAAGGAGTAATATCTATTACTTGTGATCGCGGGATTTGATTTGTAAATCAATTCCAAGTCGGGCTTATTGAAGGCACCTTCGGGTGCAACATTTACTACGCAAACCCGTATGTACCTCATGAACATGGTTCTACCGAAAATCATAATGGATTACTTAGAAAATATTTCCCTAAATCGTTTAATTTAAAAAATGTCTCACAACGTATCGTCGATAATGCTGTAGAAAGATTGAATAATCGACCAAGAAAATTATAAAGTGAAAACACCAGTCTCAAAATTTAAATTAGAATACACGAGAATTAGATGATATTTTCAAAAATATATTTCATTTTTTATAAAATATTTTTGGCGAACAATTACATTTATTTAGATTTTATAACATGGTAAAATAGATCAAAAAGCGAACTATGCTTATATTAAAACAATGAATATTTACTATTATCTTAACATTCACCTCATATTTACAACTTTGTATAATATATCTTATGTAAACTAAAATGTTTTTAAATTTTATTTATACACACACGATAAATAGATCTATTTTATGATCCCTCACATTTACGATTGCACAAGAGAAACATAAAGTCGATCTATTAGCATTTCTTTTCAATTCAATCATTAAAAAAGTTTCTACCTCTGTTACTAAACAATGAAATTATCTATTTAAAATTTAAAACGGTAAATCTGATTCATCCAAATTGGAAAATGGATCAGCCTGTATTGGAGCTTTGTATTTCTCCATAATAACAGATATCTTTTTTTCATTTTTTAAAAAATACCTTTTAAATTTCTTATAGTCCTCTGAAATCAAAATATAGCGTGATGGATACTCATCAAAAGAAGAATCGTATTCTTCCTTTAAAATTCCCGATTTACTTAATTTTTCTAGTACATCAAATACTCTATCACTCAAGTAACTCCTTAAATTATTATCACTTTCCCATTGAACTACTTTTCTATTAGTTGAATTATCGGTCGAAAAGATAGAATTTTCATCCATAAATGCATATATTAGTAACAATCTTTCATCATTGTCAAATTCTATTGGATCAAAAATGTCTAAGTTGTCTTCAAAATCTTTATCAGTTCCTGTAACTTTTTTGTTAATTGCTGAAGGTGTCTTGTAAGAAATAGAATCTAAATCAAAGCGTTTTGATTCTAAATTATTTTGTGCTTTCTCAATTAAATAATTAACTTTTTTTGTGAGAAACCTTCTGATATTGTCTTTGCTATATGTTCCATAAAAACCCTTATCTTCTAGAGAGTCCCTGTACTTCTTAACTTCTATATACTCTTCAGCCAAAATTTGTGGAACTGGTTCGTCTAAGAAAAAAATCCCTACCTCGCCTTTGCTATTTTTATAAAAGTAATCAATTTCTGCTATAGTTCCCGACCTATAATTATCAACTGGAGAGCCCAACTTATGGCCAAAAATCGCTAATAAAATATCACTATTTTCTACAATTTGTTTATTAATAACACTTTGCCCAGAGCTATTATTTATATAAGTAGGAATCGCATTAGTTTCCCATCGAATAGGCATCAAAATTACTTTTGTATTATCTGTATTTTCTATATTCCATCTATATATGGTTTCTTCTACTTCATTCCTCTTTGCTGCTATATCGCCTGGTGATGCTATAAATACTTTTATAAGATTTATGGTTTTCATTTATTGTACCTTTCTCTTTATGTCTCTTTAAAGTAATTTTGGTATAAAATTTATTGTCTTTTACACTATAGGACAACTTTTATCTATCTAGTAAAAAAAGGCCCACTAAACTAATTGATTAGTTAGGAGCCTAATATAGATATATTTTCAACTTGCTTTTAAGCAAATTCTACTACCAGCTTTTTACCTAATGCTCTGGCGATATCATCAAGTTTATCAAAAGATACGTTATCCCCTCTCTCAATTCGAGCAATAGTAGATTGAGTTGTATGTGCTTTTTGTGCAAGCTCCGCTTGAGTTAGCCCTGCTTCCTCCCGAGCATGATAAAGAGCAACCGCAGTTTCTAGTTTTCTTCCTTCTCGATCATATGCTTCTGCAAAATCTTTATCTTTTTTCTTTTCTTCAATCAATTTTTTAATCATCATTTGTGAACCACTCCTCTCTAAGTTCTTTTGCATGCTTGAGTTCAGTTATTGGTGTTTTCTCCGTTTTTTTAGTAAATCCATGGGTAATGACATACCTTCCATTGTCCACATGGAAATAGATAGCTCTTTGGATGTTTGATCCTACCTTACTTCTTAATTCGTACAAATTAGTGTCTAATTTTTTCACCCATTTCAAACGTTTAGCTACTAGCATCCCATTCTTTTCCGTTTCTTCAATTGTACGTAAAAGCTTCGCACTATCTTTTTTTGGTAATGTTTCCAACCATTCTAAAAATTCATCATGACCATTAGGTCTTTTAAATGTTTCAAAAGATATTTTTTCCATACCTAATTATATCATATATTGATTTTATATTATAGTATATAACATAAAAATTCGAATGGTTTACTATGAAATATGCATTTTATTATCTACTTAATCCTTTATACTTAGTAAACAAATACTCGCATAAAACCATAGAAGAATTTGCAACAAGAATTGCTTCTTCTTCCTTAATTACTATTCTATTTGATCCATGCGCATGAGCATCTCCTTGACTATTTCTCATTTCGAGTATTTTATCTGATAATGTATTGAGTGCTCCAACAAGGGCTTTGATTCTATTATCCATATTTTTTTCAGTTTTAATATTGAGGCGGCCAAATGCTTCTTTTCTTAATTCTTTTGACTTAAATAAATTAATATTAACACTCGGTCCTTCTGTATTTTCAATAATAAATTTTAGAACTTCATCAATTAAAGTATTTGCTTTTGTCAAAAAAGAGTCAAAATCCTTGTTTTTAATATCTGTTTGAATCCTAATTGGTAGCTGCCGGATATAAAGTAAATCAATCTCGCTTGAAAATTTCATTTTTCTTAATGCAATTGAATTATCTTCTTTAAATACTTCCTCAAAAAGTAACTGAACTATCGGTTTCATTTCAATAGATTCATATTTTTTATCTTGATCCATAATACCTTTTAAAGATTGGATTAACCTTTTCTTTAACGAATCATCAAATTGATCGTCAAGCAGAAACTTTTGAAAGGATACTCCCTTTGAGCCTCCATAATGATTTTGTATTTCAATCCCTACGATTTTCTTTGTAAATATGTTCCACGTTACATTAGTAAAGTCTAAAATATATCCCGCAGAATTTGAAAAAGTTAAACAAAACGAACCGAACAACTAACTTGATCTTCAAGTGGTTGCTCGGTTTTCTACCACTATTTTCTATAAGTATTTCCCAGTGAACCCAAAAAGAAAATAATATTGTACAAAAAAGAAGGTTTAACAGAACCTACTTTCTATTTTTTCTCATAAAGAACATATTTTACAATACTTTCCTCACGTTGCTGTACATGAACAGCAATCGGACGATAATTCCAGTGGAGCCAAGGTGTACCAAAATTATTGACATCTTCGTTCAGTTTTAGACCAGCTATCACATAATCTGTTCTTTTTTCTTCCACGTATTTGTTTTGCTGATCCATACTTTCTTGATAAACTTTGTAAGGAATATTTATATTCATAAAGTATTTAACATTTGGAACAATATCTGGTATTACCGAGAAACCATAGTCCACAAACTGATAATTTAACAAAGTTACATTCTTCTTATCTGTTAAATACTTAGCAAATTCTATCTGGGCTGGTGCTTCAGCATTGGGATTTGTATTTTCAGAATTTTTTATTTGAACCCCGGGACGATTTGTAAAGAAACGCATGTCTTTAAATGTATCATTAAAATTTATCATTAATAGAACACTCAGAACAACTATAACCGATAATATAGAATTAATTACGATAGGATTTTGTAGTTTATATCGAGTGGCTAAATCTCTCAATAATACACAGAAACCTAAAAATCCAACTAGTAATATGACTAAGTCCAGTAAAATATAATATTTTAGTGGGATACCTCCATAAAAAATAAAAAAGTTGGAACACAAAACTAAGAGTACCCATAATAGTTTAAAAAATAGTCGCTTAAAAATGGTCTTTGTAAATAATAGATAGATAGATCCTATCAATAAGATAGATAAAAGAATTTTATTAGCCCACATTAAAGTAATAAATATTCTTAAAGTACTAAAAAATCGGTTAGTTATATTTATATTATTGCCTTGGTTAACTAATTGTGGATATAATACCATATTGAATTTAAAATAAACAAAATACATGGCATATAGCGCATGATTAATCCAAAAATATAAAATGATTGGCATACTAATTAACAAAAATCCCATCGTACTACAAATGATTGCTTTAAATAATTGGTGAAAATCTTTTTTTATTAAATAATTGATCCCAAAAAAGAAGAAAAAAGCAATCCATGGACTTATTAAAGTGTATTTTATCCAAAATACACACCCCATGAATAATCCTTGGATGAAATATTGTTTCCCTTCTATTCTTTTGTCAGTGTTAGAAATAGATATGATTAAATATAAAAGACCTAAGACAAAAGGAAAGGCAAACTCCTCAGCACTATCTCCTGCGCGAAAATACTCCTTATTTAACAAAATTATTGGTGATAAAAAAGTAATAACACAAGCGATTTTCTCTGAAAAATAATAACTACAAATTTTAAAAAAGAATATCATTGAAATAGTAAATGAAATACTTTCTAATAAGTAGACTCCAAAAAAAGAAGTGGAACTCAACTTATAGCCAATTGTATGAATGACATACAAAAGGATTCCCTTTTGTTCAAATAGATCTTTATACGGTACTTGTCCATGTGCTATTCCTTTACCCACAGAGAAAAAAGCATTGGCATCTACCCAATCATTTATAAAATAGAGTGGAGAAGACTTAGAAAATATCAGCATTATCAAAAAACTAAACAAGGTAAGAAAGATATAGTATTTCCTTTCTCTTAGTCTATGATTATTTACTCTAAGCAGTATTGACATAATTCTCCTTTCAAAGCATTTTCCTTTTTACTAAACTAATTTCAATAAAAAAGAAAATATTATCTATAGTCGATTTAACAGCATATTCATTTTAGGTACAGTTATTCTTTTGACTAACGTAACCTTTCGTTTCTATGTTCCATATACCCCGTCATGCCTGATGACCCTGTAGGGGCAATTTTTCAAGAGAAAAAAGCTTCTTGGTGCGCATCTCCTCCTATCCTCTTTTGAAAGAATTAAATGACTATTAGAGATTTCTATTTAATTTCTCTGCTATCATTTATACCAAAATATTGATTCATTGGTTTTTGACCGTGGGAGAGCAATTCGCTTACAGTCACAAATTCATACCCACTTTTTCTTAGTTGATTCACCATTTTGGGGATGGATTCTACAGATAGATCATGGATATCATGAATCAAAATGATTGATCCATTTTTAACAGTGTTCATTACCTTATTTACAATCAAATCTTTATCTTTAACTTTCCAATCTTCAGAGTCTACATTCCATTGGATAATAGGCAATCCAATGCTTTTTGCCACTGATCTGTTTACAGCTCCGTATGGTGGTCGAAAATGTCTGGGCAATACCCCTGTAGCACGAAAAACTGCTTTATCAGTCTTCAAAACTTCTTCTTTGATTTTGTCAGGGCTCAAATGGGTTAAATCTGGATGAGTGTAGGAATGACTACCAAGCTCATGACCTTCTCGTATAATTTGTTCTGCGACTTCTGGATTCTTATCAACCATCTGTCCTAAAACAAAAAAGGTCGCTTTTACCTTTTCTGCTTTGAGCTTTTCTAATAATTTAATAGTAGATGTATCGTTAGGTCCATCATCAAACGTGAGTGCGACATATTTTCTTTTTTTATCTATTTCCTTTTTCGATACATCTCTATCATAAGCGATTTCCGGATTAATAAATGGAAATATTTTTTCAAAGCTTACATTTATTTTTTTCATTCCAACAATTTCTTTATCAAACATAATTTCTACTGAATGAGAAAAAATGGTAATTTTACTACTATTAGTTAAAAAATCATCCATGAGCACTTGGTTTATTTTTTCATCATCCAGTATTGATTTTAAACTAGCATGTCTGTCGAGTACTTGTTCTTGTATGATTCTTTTTATTGCTAGAAAATCTCCTTCATCATTGACAATATCTTTTAATCGTGAGTTATTTCGATTTTTGGATAAAAGTATCTCCGCGATTGCTTTCACTTCGCCAAAATAATTTAAACACTTTGTTTTTTCATCCCAAACATATTTTTTTGTCACTAATTGTCGTTTAATAATCTTATCATTCACCTTTTGTTCGTTGACGTATGAAAGAACCATTGACCGGGAATCCTTCATTTGCTTCGAAGCCTCCTTTGTTTGAGCTTCCAATTGTTTTATAATATGTTCTTTTTCAGACGTAGTATAGTACATATTATATTTATTGTATTTATTATCACCACTCTTTGACTTTCCAATTTGAGCCATATCATGATTAAAAAACTCTTTTTTAATTATTTTTTCGATTTGCATTTCAAAATTTGTTTGATCTTTTTTATAAACTTGATTCATTAGGTAGTTATATAGAATACCCACTAATAAAGTAAGAATCAATATACCGAATATAGTTATTAATAATCTTTTCATAGCGTTGCCTCTCTTTCGTTATTCTATAGTTTATGACGAAAAAAAGGCACAGTAAGTTTCATCTAATCTCTTTTTTAGATCGTAAAACAGTATTTCGCCTGTTTAGAATTGGATTTTAAAGACCATCAGATAGGACAAATAAAGATTATCGGAAGAAACGTGGAGGATAGGAGAAGTAGCATAAGCAATTTTTTCAAAAAAACAAACAGGAGAATGCTCGGATCTACTACACCCATATGGAAGATGTATAGACAAGCGATGTGTAATACCGAGATAGCCCCTAAGATAGCCGATCACTAATGGGGAGGTTGCTTTTAATGGATTAGTCAATTTGATTATTGGTATATAAATACCTCCTAAGCTTTATATATTTAATTATCTATAGAAATTTTTTTCTAACCATGTTTATGTCTGCTTTATTCATTACATATTTGTAAGGGGTTAGAAAATAAACCTGTTTGCATGATCTAAATAACGTATTTGAACAAACGGGATATGGCGCTACAAAAATTTATCAAATATTGTTGAAAGAATAGATTTTAGTCTCTCTTAAGCATGTCCAAAAACTAATAAAACAATTAAATTTAAGGTTAATTACGGGTAAAAAATATAACCTACACAGATCTAAAAAACTGTTATCTCATAGAAAACCTATCAAATCAGGACTTCTCATAGATATTTTTAGTAGTTATTTATCTGATGGGAAAACGCTTTTTGACTTTGCTATGTTGCGAAGTTATCGGTTCAACTCCTCAATCACATTGGTCGTGTAAATAATAATTCTACTGCTACTATTTTAGAACTTACACAAAATATTGTACACTCTGTCACTTTTCTTTTTAAACGGCAAAAATTTTTAAATTTATTTGGAACAAACTATGAGTATGTAATTGTCAAGGTAAAGCAATCAAGTCCCACTTGGTTGCTTAATTGTTGCCCATATCCCCAAATTTCGTCTAGTAATTCTTCATAGCAAATATAGTGCCATTCGTACTGCTGAATGATATTCATAGCTGACTCCATTTATCTAACTCCTGGATTTCAATGTGGCGAATTTCATCGTAATGGACCTTATGTTCTCCAATAAAAATACCTAGTTCATCATAACCATGAATTTCTCCCATAATATCATCCGGATAGTAGCCTTCAGTATCACGTTCTTCCTTTTGGATACAAACAACTTTTCTTTTCAGGACAGCAGCGTTTAACATTTCCGTAATTTCTTCAGTCGTCATCTGTTCTTTGGCCAAGTTTTGATTGGCACGTTGCTCGACGTCGGCATCGATCTTTTCTGTGTGATCTGAAAGATAGAAACCTGCCCACTTTAGACGACCTCGATCGTTGTACTCAATCATTATTAAGCCCTCCGTTTCCTCCTGGATGTCCACCGACTAACGTACTTCTAGTAATGCTACGTGCGCCTTCTAACTTAGAAGAAGCGTGGACAATTGCCGTAAAACCATATTTCTGTCGAATCTTGTCGATGATCTTATCTAGTTTTTCTTCATTAATCTGTTGTTGTGGATCACTAAACAAATCTAGCTGAAGCGAATCCGTATAAACAAGCTTACTATAAGTAATTCCAACGTGCCTTACTTCTTGTTTTTCGTAATACTTGTTGAAGAGATAAAGGCAATAGTACTGAAGCTCTTTCGTATTATCAGTGAGTGGGATTTTCATTTGGTGCGAAAACCCTGACTTTGTTTCCAGGATCGACGTACCTATATACAAGCGAACACAACCAGTCTTGCAATTATGTTGTCGAATACGTGCAGCCACTTGTTCCGCCATTTCCTTCACCACGATCTCGACTTCTTCTTTCCTCGTATAATCCTTCGGTAGCACCTGAGAATTTCCATAAGATTTCTCCTTGGTCGGTTCTGGCGGTTCTGCGATATCCGTTCGATCTATCCCATTCGCATGAAAATAGAGCTGTAGTCCTATCACACCTAATTGCCTCTTGAGCGCGTATGGGTCCCAATTGGCTAAATCTTTGATACTCAAGATTCCCATATGATTTAGTCTTTTTTTCATTCGTGATCCGATACCCCAAAAATCCGTCATTTCTTTAATCGTCCAAATTTTTTCTGGCACATTTTGATACGTCCATTCCGCAACAAATCCCTTATTATGCTTGGCTTCATTATCTAAGGCTAATTTAGCTAAAACAGGATTATCACCGACACCGACGGTTGCGATCAAACCAGTTTGACGGTAAACGTGTAACTGTATCTGTCTTGCGAGCTGTTTTCGCCTCTCGCTTCTTGTACCAGGTGTCGTAAATAAGTTCAGCGATTTTGTTACCTTTAGAATCGACTCATCGATGGAATAAATCAATAAGTCTTCATCTGCGACGTATTGCCGAAATATACTATTTACTTCCATATTTTTTTTGATATATAAGTTCATCCTTGGTGGTACAATGTGTAATTCTTTAGGCAAAGGATACGGTAGATCACGAGGTCTACTAACGTTTGTGATTCCGTATTTACTTTTGGCAGTTGGTGAAGCGGCTAAAGTTAGTCCTGATCCAGTATTATCTGCTCGACTCATCACAACTAAAGGCGTTGTTAATGGATCTAAATTTCTTTCGACACATTCAACGCTCGCATAAAAACTTTTTATATCGATCAAAAAGTAATCATTGACTGGCTCATTTGAGTAATCAAGCATGTTTTTCTCCCCCATTTCAATTCGATTATACAAACATACGTTCGCATTTGTAAAGGGGAACATTCTAAAATAGCAAAAAAGTCAGACTATTTGTCTGACTATCATACACCTACTTATTTTTTTCGTTTAGCAATTGGAAGTCTTGGTCAATGAATTGGTAACAATTCCCACAATTTTTACAATGATATTGTTTCGTTTGAATATTTTGCTGAATCAGCTCACCGCAAGTACAATCGATCGATACAGCCGTTCTTCGTTCTAATCCATATAATGGACGTCCCCAAAAAGTCTAGCCTAATTGCTGTTCTTTCATTTACTTCATTCCTCCCTAAAAATATGTCTACTCGTAGTTGGTATGACGCTTTGTTCGACCAATGATACATCTCAATGAGTGAACTTGACCTTAAAATGCTCGTATAAACAACGATTTATTTAATTTGAAAGCGATTTTATGTTGATTTCATCAATTTTCTAATCACTTGCTTCTATTTGTTTCTTAATTCTAAAAAGCGTGCTACGACTGAAACCTGTTATGGCTTCAACTTCTTTATACGATTTACCGGAAGTAATCAATTCATATGCGTGCCTCTTCTTTGGTGTGATTGTTGCTTTCGGACGTCCCTCTTTAAAATTAGGATTATTCTTTTTCGCAAACAATTTCCCTTCCTGAGTACGTTCTACAATCATATCACGTTCCATTTCAGCTACACTCAACAACGTGCGTGTAACCATTCGACCCATTGACGTATTTTCGATCGTTCCAAGATTCAATACCTTAATCGTGACATTATCATCGAGTAAAGGTTCAATAATCTCTAGTGCTTCTCTTGTATTACGGGCGAATCGATCAAGTTTCGTAACAACGATTTCGTCTCCAGGCTTCAGACCAGCCAACAGCTGATTAAACTTTGGTCGATCTCGTTTCGTACCTGTAAATTTTTCAGAAAAAATATTCTTCTTCTCAACACCGTTCTCAATCAGCTGTTGAATCTGCTCCTTTGTACTTTGAGAAGCGGTTGAGACACGTGCATAGCCATATTTTGTCATTTAACCCACCTGCTCTTACAAATCATCTATCGTATACTCAGAGTATCCTTCATAAAAATAGCTGACATCGATTCCTTTCATATATAACTCGCGATCGTCGATTTGATCAGTCAGGGCATTGGAAATTAGATAGCGTATCTCCAAATCGTTTATGGGACTTCGCTCCATTGCAGAAAGATAGTCTGTTTTATCGATCAAGTTCCAGTCAACAACTTTTTGCAATTCTTCCTTTAAAATGAGATCTAGCCAAATTCTAGTACTTCGTCCATTCCCTTCACGAAAAGGGTGAGCGATATTCATCTCCACGTATTTATTAATAATATCTTCAAAAGAAGTTTGTGGCATTTGATCAATATGCTTTAACGAATGTTCCAGGTACATGACCGGTGCGAAACGAAAATTTCCTTTTGCGATATTGACCGTCCGAATTTTTCCTGCAAAATCATAAATCTCTGAAAAGAGAAAATCATGAATTTCAGATAAGCCTTTAAACGTACCGACTTCGATTTCATTTATTTTTCCAGAATCGTATAATTCTTTTGCTTTTTGCTTACTGATTTTCTCTTCAGCTTTGGCCAACTCAACTTGATTGGTCAAACCCAATTTATTCTCTAAAATCATGGAAAATCCCCTTCACTTTTTGACATAAGTTTATGAAACACTACAAATCCTATTGTACCGCGAATTTAATCATGTGTCAAAAACTATTAAGTTTCTGACACCATCAAAGAGGTATTATATTCATTAATCTAAATTTTAAATGACCGTTGCTTTTTTTGCGCGTTTATAAACACTAAAATAGAGTCCTCCGTATCACTTTATGATGAACGAATTTCAAAAAGTCCAATCAGAAGCTGCTTAGCTTTTGATTGGACTTTGCCTTTTTGATATTAGTTGTTCAATGAAACGGGATCGGGATCACATCACATTGAATATCATCGAATGTTTCGTTTCCATGCTTAGATCATACCCGCACAGTTCTATGAAATAGGTCTGATAATCCGTTTCCACTATTTGCAAGATATCTTCACTTGAAAAATCTTCAAAATTGATCAACTCAGCCACTAAGCTGATCTTCGCATCGATCCCTAAAATCTTCGGCCAAACTTCCCAGAAATTTCGACTAGAAATTTGGTTGACTAAGGTATTCAAATGGCGAATCTGATCGGTCAAATAGTCGTTCAGGACGGTGTTTTCTCGTTTCTCGACTGCTTCAAAGGTGCTTTGAAATCCCTGAAGATAGTCTTTTTGGGTAGTAAACGCGGTCATAGTGCATTCTCCTCCTTTCTGTTTAAAATGAAAGCTGATCCGTCAATGGATTCAATTGGTGTTTGACCATTGTCCAATCTTTGGTTGTCGGCTGACTATTGATCAACACATAGTCTGTTTCTAGACTATCGTCCGAAAGATAGGGGCGATAATTCGTCACGATCAGATCGATCTTTTCGTTATTTAATTGTTCCGGTAGAAATTCCTGTAACTTTACAAACAGTAAGTGATGGTGGTCCCCTAGCTGTTCACGGGCCTCTATGCGAATCGATTGAACCACTAAGTAGTCACCCTCCAATAAAAACAAAATTTGTTTGACGGGTTGGTAATAACGAAAGACCATATCCATGTATAAGGTAAAGCTCACCGCCACGTCTTCAAAGGTACTGGAAGAAATCGGAAGGGCCTTTGAATGGGTTGACAAGAATTGAGTATTGATTTTATGGATCTGACTGTGTTTTTTTTCTACCATGTCATGTACTTCTTTTAACTCTTTATTCAATAGTGGACTCAAGGCTTCATTCACCAAACGTGACACAAAAAATGATGTCATAAAGTGCCCGAGTATGTCCGTATCCCATTGCTCAAAAAATGGATCTGACAAATACGCTGAAACGACCTGCTCAAGCCCTGCCCAACAGTTGAACCGTTGGCCAAATGTGATTTCCTGATCAGAGCGATCGATCGTTCGCTTGGCAATGATCGAAAGGTGGAGCCATGCACATTCTTCCTTCGGAAGATAAATCTCAAAGTCTTGATTGATCCTATCCTGCAAGGAATAAAGCAATTGAAAGTCCTTTTCTTGATAATCGGTCGCCTTCAACCACTTTGGCACCGTGACAAAATGATTGTGTTGGACGCGGATCATGGTGATATATAGGTGATAATAAAAGGCTGAAACCGTCGTCCCTGTGCCCAACTCATACTCACCTAATTGATTGGATAGTTCGTCTAAGACTAATTTGTGCAGGTGCTCTGGAGGCCGAATCGTATGGGGCGTCTGTTCACTATTGTAATAAAAATCAAAAAAGAACTTTCGGATATCGGCTTCTTTCCCCTGGAAATTGACCGGAGTGAAGGTCAAGCTCAAGCGATATGAGGCCAAGATTGGTTCGATTCTCGCTAGAAATCGACGGAGCGTACTTTCTGCATAACTGTAGTGATGGGCCAATTCAGCCAATGCCACCGGCTGTCCCCAAAAAATAGTGCCGACGATCTCAAAAAGAATTTCATTCTCTAAGAGTGCTTCTTTTTTTTCTTGGTACTTGACGCGGTCTCGTTCATCAAAACGAAACCCCTTGTACAAGGAAAGCAATTCAATGTTTTCACCAAAATAGCTTCTAATTGCTTGAATATCTTTAACCAATGTGCGTTGAGAAATCATTAAGCGTTCACTAAGTGCCACGATCGTAAAATGATGTTCTCGCTCAATAATCGATAAGATTCGCATCCAACGACGAGTCTCCGCATTCGTGATAAATGAGAGCTGTAGTTCTCGCACAGCATTCCCTCCCTTCTTCCCCTCAGTCTTCTTTTTTCCAACGACATGTTTTGCTCATCATACCTTATCGGTTCATTAAATACGAAAAGAACGCCTTTTTTCAATTCTAACTACAATAAAAAGAAAAGAGCGGCCACACTTCTCTTCTTCTACCTAGTTATCCGGTACAGCACTCAACTCCCACGTGAGGGTCGTTTGATAGGTCGTTGTTCTAGGATCCGCCGTTGGCGGCACTTCAAGGGCAACACTTTCTCCTGCACTTTCTCCATCACCAAAACGATAGATCCAAGTCCCTGCGCCTTGGCCGTTGCGTGCGGTCACAAGAGGCATCTTTTGTTCTGGGATCAAGACAGCGCCATCTTGGTTTTGGAGTGTCGGTTCCCCATTTTCTTGAACAGAAGCAAATTGTTGGTTATTCAGCACCAGATGTGCACCTCTCAGTTGATTGCCTTGACGATCCATAAACTGATTGTTTTGTGTGACCGCTAGTGTCCATCCCTTGCGTTCGTTCTCTGGTCGACGATCACTGACTTGGATGTAGTTTGGTCGTTCTTCGGCATCATTGAGGGTCCCATCAAGATTCAATAAGCGTTGCGGTTGTGCATAGTAGCGCTTGGTCTGAGCAGAAATGGCTTGTGAACCGAAGGTAAAAGACGAAATGAAATCAATACTCAACAGCCCTTGGTCCTCAGGAAGCTGCGGTTGATTTTCTGGATTCACATCAATTTCTGGATCCAGAGGATCGACTGGTGATACAGGCCCCATATCCCCAACTATTAATATCGTAGCCGGTTCAAAGGTTACATCGTGAAACGTGAATTCAGTGACTGGGTTGATATTTCCGCGATTATTATTTGTTTCCGGGGGATTGATAACACCGGCTTCTTTTGCGGATCCTTCGGTATCTCGTAAGAAAACTTGGATCTCATCATCCATTTCTAAAGAAATCTCACTCAAATCTAGTGTAAACCGTCCGTCCGCTTCTACCGTTACTTTTTCAGTATTGAGAGGTTCCCCGTTGTGCGTGGCGCTTACTTCAGCATCTAGATTATCCGTCATCCCTTGGATCGTAGTACTGTCTTGCGCAATGATGGATGAAGAAAACTGTGCCGGTGTTGGCGGTATGATTGGAAAGACCTCAACCGTATCTGTTAAAATCTGGTGTTCGAATCCATCCATAAGTTCGCCACTGGTTAATTCGACTTTACTGATTCGAACTTTCGATCCGGCTTCTAGCGGTTCTTCCAAATCGATTTCAAAGAGACCGCCACGTGGCTCTTCGCCGTAGATACTGATTCCTGGTGATCCATTCGTATGCCCAACTGTTGTCCCTGTATATTCTTTTTTCTTTTCACCTAAAGGTGATTCTACTTCTACGGTAACAATGGCTTCATCATCCACTGCAGGACGACTCTCACCTAGCCTTACTGGAATACTCACTCGCCCATGAATTTTCTTATCAGCGTTGGTTGGGACTCTAAGTTCATCTGCGATTGCCCACCTAGCATTTGTAGCAGATAGTTTTGAGAATTCACTTAGTCCGGAACTTCCTAATATGGTATTATTGAAGTTTGAATCAGTCGATTTAATAACAGTGGTAAGGCCTCCTAAACCAGAAACTTCGAAGTTGAAACTACTTGAATAGGAAAGATCTGGAAGTTCTGGTCGAGATCCACTCTTTCTCCAAAGTGATAACTTCGTATTTTCTCCAATCATGCTCATATCTACATTGCTCGGGGTGCCAAGAACCGCTATACCTGGAAGGTTCGAACCCGATTCTATCTCATAAAACAAAGGATTATTTAATTCAAAAATACCGTAGTCTAATCCAGCTCTCGATCCTAGATGATATACAATCGCATAATTTTTTTTGCTTATTACTTGAAAAGATGATCCTTCTTTGATCACAATTTTTGCCAAGTGAGTACCTGTGCTTCCAGCTCGATTTACTAAATATAGGGGAACTCCATTATCTGATTGAAGATTAAGTGAGCTATTTTCAATCTGAAAATTAATATTGGGATTACTTCCTGCCGCCCATAAAGATAAAACATTTGGTGAATTCCAGGCCTGTGCACTCCATGCCACAGATGTGCCAATCTTTTCCATGTTGACGTTTGCTTGATTACGAAGGACGAACTCTAGCTCATTTGCTTGTATCCAAATAAGTGGTGTTTGCTCCGTTCCTCCTGAAATATCAACTTCAGAATCATCTATTACAAATTTTATGATTGGCACACCAATTTCATCTATATTTGTTGTAATAGCTTGTCCAAAATCGTTTTCGATTCTCATGACACTTTGCGTCAAAATGTTTATCTCTATATGTTGTGAATCTATATAGATTAAAGAGGAGTAACCATCTAAATGTGCACGGGTGTCTAGAGGTATACGAAGCCGTCGATTCATAAATAAATCGATAGTGCTATTATTTTCAAAAAGAACAGATTCTACATCCGTGAAAAATAGATTTGAATTTTCTGTATAAATATTTCCTGAGTTAACAGTTACTAAACTATTAGTTCCCGTAACTCTCAGACCTGTTTGCCACCCTACTGTACTGACTGTCTTTAGAGTTGCATTACTTTGTATAGTGACATTGGCGTCGGCACCCCACACATGAATTTGGTTGCTTGAAGACACAGTCGGAACAGTAGTAGTGCTTCCTGTATTAATTAATAATTTCGAAGAATCCTCTATCAAAAGTTTGGGACGGGCGGCGTTAGTCCCAATTTGAATATTTTGCAACGATCCAGTCCCTGCACCTATAATTGATAGTTCACTCTTATTACTTAAAGAAAGTAATGCATCTGTTCCTTGTAAGATCATCCCTTGCGAAGCACTGGTATCTGTCACAAGTAACTGACTATTATCTAACTTTACTTGTGGCGTCGTTCCCTGTAAATGAATGCCTTGTCCGGTCGAGGCATTCATAATCATCTCCGTGCTAGCTAGTGATAGTAATGGGTTGGCACCAATCAAATTGATTCGTGGACCAGTAGTGCTTGTAATATTTATATTTGATGAATCAAGAACTAGTCTTGGTGATTCTCCAGCAATATTTAGCGCTGCTTGTGTCGCAGAGACAACAGATAGATTAGAGTTATTAACCTCTAGCTGCGCATTGTCTCCAACTAAATGAATTCCTCTTTTTGTCAACGTGGTTCTAACTGTAAACAAACTATCTTGATGAACAGTAATCTTAGGAACTGTGCCAGAAAGGACGACCGCGTTGTTTGTTGAGTTTGTTGGGATTGTTCCAGTAGATAGTCCTATTGTACTTACTGATAAATTCCCGTTTTGAAGAGCTATTTCGGGATTTTTTCCTCTTAGATCAATCGTATTCGCCGTTCCTGCGGTAGTTGTGATCGTCACGGTTGCGCCCTGTTCTACCGTAAGCTTTGGATCCGCCACTGTAGCAGAAGAAAAGAAGACCGTCGTATTCCCTCGACTAATAGTGACTTCTGCTTGATTGGTTGCTAAGACTTCTTTTGCCTCGATGAACATTTGTGCAGAAGTTGTACGTGTAAAGTTTGATACACCACCTGTAAAGTGAATGCTTCCTTCCGGAAGAGAGGCTAATCGCATGGTATTCGCATTCACTTCAGTTATATCTTCCAATTCAACGGTCCAATTTTTACTACTTTCTACCGTTGATATGATTAATGGTGTAACACCAACTTTTGTCAGTGTCGCATTTTCAAGTCGAATGGTGCTTGCTTGTGTTACTTCTTCTAGTTGAAAGTAAAACGCATTGATACCAAAAGTCAATGTATATCCATTCCCTTGGATAAGTAACGGACGATCCACAGTTAATACGTGTTCGGTAGCCGCTGTCAAATTGGCTTGAACAGAAATGATCCCAATATCAGGATTGCCAACTGCTTCTCTGAATTCTGCCATCGTAGCGACTGCTGCTGTTTCTCCATCAAAGACGGTCGGTTCAGCCACTCGTGTCGCCTCATCGGTCTCTTCCTCATTGGTTTGTTGCTCCTGCGGAGCTTCTGATTCAGGCTCACGTACTTCTTCTACAGGTTGTTCATTTTCTTCCTCTTCTTCTATTCCATTTTCTTCTTTTAATTCCTCTTGTTCAGTTAGATAATCCTCGGACGATTCTATTGCTTCGACCGGGACTTCCTCACTCGTCTCTTCTTTCTCACTGATCTCTAGATGAGCCGTCGTTTCTTCTACCGACAATTCATAGTTTCCCGCTTCTCCAAAGACTAGAGGAAGGACAAATGTATTTTGTGCACGTTCTGACTGAACGATCCATTCGTTAGGCTGTGCTCCTTCCTCAACTGAGGTACCTGTTGGTAATTGATCTTTCAAAAGCGTTGCTTCTTCTGGTAAGAAGACTCGTGCTTCAGACACTTCTTGATCAGAAAAGAATGTCACTTGAAGGGATTCTTCTGCCGTTCCTTGCATCCTGGAACGAGTGAAGAAGAAGCGCGGATCACTGATCAGTTCTTCCTCCAGATAATTTTTCATTGGCGGAAGTTCCATTAGTTCTTCCTCCAGATAATTTTTCATTGGCGGAAGTTCCATTAGTTCTTGTTCCTCAATGTCCATCGTTGTCTCTGCGTAGACCATGCCGACAGGCATGAATACCGCTTGTATAATCAAGAGGGTCGTTCCTAACACAAGCATCGGTCGTCTCAATCTCGTGGTCATTTCATTCACTCCTTCTTACTGTTCTTGCTCGTTTGCTCTTGCTTTCTTCTTTTGAATCAGCAGATACAAAATGACGCCAAGTAAAAGAATAACCAAGACGATTGAACCAATCATCCACCAATTCGTATGATTGTCGATCATCACATCTTCTCTATTCAATTTACGGGCATCGTCGGCATCGATCGTAAATTCTTTTGTCCAAGACCATTCGTTTTCTCCCGACTTTGCCGTTAGGTCTAATATATAGTTTCCGCTGCGAAAACGATCTCCTTCTAACGAAATCGGAAAGTTGAAGTTCGAATTCGGTGCCATCTGCATCATTTCTTTACTGGCCTCATAAAGAACGTCGTTCTCTCCGGCACGTTTGACCGTCGCTTCCACTTCCAAGCGATTCACAAAGGTTGGTGTAAAATTTTGCAAATTCGCACTGATCACATTCCGATAGTTCAACTGATCCGCAAAGACATCCAACAGTTCCAATTCTGGTTCTACAGAATCGCTGGTATTGCTGACGACTACCCCGATCACGTGGGCAAATTCATTTTTGATGGCGACCCCTTCCCCTTCTGGGGCATCGCTATCTTCCTCTTCTTTGACTTCGGCGATTCGTAATCCGCCGGCTAAATACCCTTCAAAGGCATCTTTAGGCATCTGTAAAGGAATTTCTATGGTCTTTGTTTCTTTTCCTGATAAGGTAATGACCTCCGAAGGAGTCATCAGCTCATCCAAGGAGTGGATTAAAGTTGGGTCCGCTTCTTCGGCATCTTTACCATACTCGACATTTCCCAAGGTATTTGTATAAGCCGTATGCGGTGTCACCTGAACGTTAATTGGTTCTGAACTGGAATTGCCAACTTTCAGTTGCAAGGTCTCTTTTTGACCAGGAGCGAGTAATAGCTCATAATACCCTTTGCTTTCATCGACTTGACTTTCGGGGAAAAGCGGGGTGACATGTGTATTTAAGGCCGTCTCTTCGGCTTGGGCTGAAACGGACAAGAAAAAGAAAAGCACTGCTAGAAGCCACAGCCCACTTTGGATCAATCGTTTGTGTCTCATTTGTCATAATCCTTTCTAAAAAAGCAACGCCACAGAAATCTGTAACGCTGCCAGTGACTAATGGAACATGGAAATGGTTACTTCTTAAACCTCATTGTCAGGTGTTAGTTCTAATTCCCATGTCAATGTAGAGGTATACGTTACTGCATCTTTGGCAGTCGAGCCAGGCACAAACAGTTGGATTGCCTCATTTTCTACGACAGCTACCCCATCTTCTACTTGTTTTGCGATCGCATCATGATCTCCCCAAACAGCCGTCGAGGTACCAGCACCTTTTTGGTTAGCTGCCGTCATAATCGGTACGGCATCATTGTTTGGAATCAATTCTAACCCACTTGAGTGAATAGTAGGCGCCTGATTTTCATCGTTAACACTGTAAAGAAGGTCCGGATCGAATAACGTGATTTTTGCGCCTTTTAATACCTTGTTTAATGTATCCGTAGGTGCTTGGAATTCTGTTAAACTTACACTTAATTCCCATCCTTCATTAGTACCGCGAGTGTCTTGGACTTGTGCCAAACTTACATAAGGCACCTTGTTTTCTTCACCTGTCGTTCCTGTTTTTTGTTGTCTTTCAGCGACCATATTGTAATGCTCATCTGTAGTTGAGATAATCTGTGAGCCGAAGTTCATGGTTGGCACCGTTGCGATCGTTAAAGGTCCTTTGTTTTCTCCATCAGGACCAGTGACTGGCGGAATAGTTACCTCAGGGCCATCCGGTCCAGGATCAACGACTGTGTCATCATTTCCTGGCGTGAAGGTGATCTGACCATCAGTGGTTGTTTTGCGAACTTCTTGTGTTTTCTTCTCTTGATCAGTTTCTTCGGCGAAGGCTTGTACGCCTCCGGCAAAAATGGTTGTTGATAATGCAGCTACAGTTGCTAAACGGATAAATTTCATTCTTAAATTCCTACTTTCATTTAATTGTTTTTTGTGTTGCTTTTCTTCTTTTGTACCCTAAGACTAATAAAACGCTACCCACTAAGAAACTGCCAATCCATAGTCCAAGTGAGCTATCAATCATATTGGTTTTCGGCAAGGTGCCGTCTGGCTTTTGTGGGCTGGTGCTAGGTGGTGGGTCTGGCGGACCGATTGGTTCATAGACCCCGGTAAATCCAATCGATCCTTCGGACTCAACGGATTGGACCTGTGTTCCGTAAACCAGCAACGGAAACTGCATCGCTATTATTAGGAAACATAGAACGATTATTTGGCCGACCGTTTTTCGCATATTCCCTCCTCCTTTAATGTTCTTCTCAAAATTCATCGTTTTTAAGGAGACAAAAAAAAGACATTCGATAGAATCAAATGTCTTAAAAAAAGTTATTAAATTAGTCTTTCTATTTCAGAATATAAATAACGAATATAAATTCTAAAAAACGATGGTTTTCGATGCAAATCATTAAACAAAATAAGGATCAACTTGAAGCCTTATTTGCATCTCTTATATTACAAGATTCTCACCAAAATAAATAATCGAAATTTTCACTTCGACATGCAAATTTAGAAAAACAAATATAAAAAAAGAATCATTAAAAAGAGCGTACAGCAATTTTTTCTCTGGATACTTTTGATTGATTCATATAATTCAGAAAATATTTTTTGGCCATAAATCGTTACGAAATCTAGATTCAGTCAAATACCGCATTCACTATTTTTCAGAGCAACCCTTCTAAAAGGTGGAAAACTAAAGTTTGATTAAGTTAATTGTTCATGGAGAGTTAACTTAATTAAGCTCGTTTAAATAGTTGGTAGGAACCCAATAGAGTATACTCCAATGTCATTAAGTTAAGGCAAAAAAGTAAATAATAGTCTCAAGTATATCGCTTTTTTCTTCTTAACTTGACTAATTTTATATTTTTGAGCAACACAATAAAACGTCCTATATGGTATAGTCCGATTTATAATATTAGGCAATCGATATAAAAAACCAACAAATTTCTTTTTTGTTATATTTCTCTGGTTACTCCGATTCTGTCGTACGGGGAGGAAATATCTTCTTATCAAAATTTCTACATTGACGGTTTGATCAAGAAAAAATCTTTTACAAATGCCTATAGCTTGTGTGAAATTAAGCTGATAGAACTGCTTTAAAGGAGCTGATAACGCCACTACCTGAGCAATTTCCATTGAAAAGTTGTATATAATGAGACGAGCGTAAATTTCTTGAATAATAAACTCTAGTTTCTTTGAGTGGAATTGGTTTAAACCTAAGGCATATTTTAATTCTCTAAAGGAAGTTTCAATTCCCCAGCGTAAGTGATAAAGTACTTTTAAATCTTCGCTTTTAAAAGTGAAGGAATCAAGATTCGTGACTAAGGATTCATAACTATCCTCACTCAACTTAATCCGAACGACTCTGAGACTAACGGGATAGCTTTCTTTTGAATCGGGGGGTAGATAATCAAAGCTGGCTTTTTTACGCACAAATTGATAGCTTTTGTCAGCTTTGATTTTATTGGTCTGTCTTCTTGTTAACCAAAGGTTAACCTCTTTATCAAATGTTCCTTTTTGAGGTAATCCAAGTCCTTTAAGAAAGCCATTACTTTTGGTATCTTTTACTCGAATTACGATTTTTTGACCACTTTTTCTAATATGTTCGTACACGTTAAATGACTCATGACCACAATCTGCAATAATAATTGTCGGCTTTTCAAAAGTAAACGCATCAACCATTTGACACAAGCTGCTCCGTTCGTCTAGCTGTCTAATTTTTTGGAAATTTACCGATGCATAGCATTTATTTAATGGGTCATATAAAGCATTGAGATGAAAAGATCCTACAGGTTTATCAAACTTTCCGATGGTGTAATGGAATTCAGGATCGTTTTCATCATAAGGAATATTAATATCGGAGCCACCATGAGCCAATAGTTGGTACCCTTTATATTGCTTGTTTTGGTTATTTGAAGGAATGGTTCGGTAGAAGAGTTGTTTGAAAGCTTCAATCTTTATTTTACTTCGAGCCTGTACAAATGCGGAAGCAGTTGGCGTTTGAAGTATAAAATCAAAGTAAGAGAGTAATTCACTAGAAAGACTTTGTCCACCGAAAGAGAGAATAATTTTGAGAGTGGTCTCAAAAGATAATTTTCTATTTCGTGAAAAATCAAGCGGAGATTGAGCAAAAATTTCAGGTTGATTTGTAATACCGCGAATTTGATCTTCTAAATTTTGTTTGATTTTATGAGCTGCTTGAAGTGTGGATGAAATGTTGATAGTATTAGACATAAGGGCACCTCCAGAATACGTAGCGCTATGACGTTTTATTATTGTTAAAATAATTGTATCAAGAGAGTGTCCTTTTACATAGAAAAAATAAAGCAGGGAAACTTAAATGTTTTCCTGCTTTTTGCCTTAACTTAATGACATTGGGGTATACTCTGTTGGACTCTAGATAAATTTCTTACTGAGCCTAACTAAGTAAACAGCTGAAAGAATTAAGTAAAAAAGGATCAAAAACTTAAAAGTTTCTGACCCCTTTATATCGTGAAATAACTAGCCTTCATAAATGGTTTCTCGTTTGCCTGCTTTAACAACAAGAACTAAAGCATAATCATCATGAATATCACATATTAATCTATATTTTCCTATTCGATATCGCCACAACCCACTTTTATCAGCCGTGAGTCCTTTTCCAGTCCACCTTGGATCTTCGCAACCCTCTATATTCTTATTCAACCAAAGTAAAATTTGATTTCGAATGGGCTTATCTAACTTCAAAAACTCTTTTTGTGCGCGTTTATCAAATTCAACGTGATACTTCATAAACCTTCAGCCTTCATCATATCTTGAAGAGAAACAGATTCGCCAGATAAATTTTTCAGAGCTTCAGATCCAGCTTGCAAATCTAGGTAATCTTCAATTTTTTCTGTCAATGCTTGTTTCATTAACGTTGATAATGGCTGACCAGTTAGTTCAGCATAACTTTGAAAAAATGCCTCTTCTTGCTCATTTAACCTTATTGTAGTAATGCTCATCGTAATCCCTCCTTATATATGCTCATTGTAATACATAGTAATACAAAAATCAAGTTAATCATTATGGTGGAAACTCTTCATAAACACGACATTCTTGCTTAATTTTGACGATTTCGTAGACTTTTTCCATAAATTCAGCTCATTTCTTTTAAGGTTTTGGTTTTTCAACATACATTTTTTTTTAACGTTTTTCTGAGGCGAAATGGTTTTAAAAAATTTCAATTTTCAGATCGTTAGATTTCGCTCCTTTCTTTGATTAAACTTCGTTCCATTTCTTCCCAACTGTTATCCTCGGCGTGCTTATGCCCTACACCTGTAGCAGGCAGAAAAAAAGGGAGTGCTGTAGGGAAAAGTTTTGAGTGATCTTCTCAAAAGTTTTCCCGCCCCTTTTTTTCTGAATGCGGAAGGTGTATAAGCAGTGACGCTGAGGGGAACAGTGGCTTGGGAAGAAATGGAGCTTAATCAAGACATCGGACGAACGAGCTGAAAATCGCTTTGAAATTTAAGCCCTTGATCTTGAACTTGCCTTTTTGGTTTTGAGTTTTTTTTGTATTTTTACTAGTTAGTCATAAAAGAAAAGCCCTAGAATAACTAGAAAATTCTAGGACTTAATTTTTGGGGTTTAGAACTAGTTATTCTTCATATTTCTTCTATCAAATACAGTCACTTCATTTATCACAACTTTTTCAGTCCGTTTATCAAATATTATGGGTCTAATTTTTTCTAACCACTCTTCATTGGTTGCTTTGAAGATAAGAAATCCTATCGTGGAAAAAACAAGCATACCAGTACTGGATTCAATTAACTCTCTTTCATACATTGGGTGTAAATCTGCTATATAATCAATAATATTCTCATCGGTATATTCAAAAGACTCTATATATTCTAAAGTTTTTTTATCATAAACATCGATTATTTCCATTTCGTCATCTCCATTTTTAGTTTTTAAGTTTTCAACATACATTTTTTTTAACGTTTTTCTAAGGCGAAAAGGTTTTAAAAATTTCAATTTTCAGATCGTTAGATTTCGCTCCTTTCTTTGATTAAACTTCGTTCCATTTCTTCCCAACTGTTATCCTCGGCGTGCTTATGCCCTACACCTGTAGCAGACAGAAAAAAAGGGAGTGCTGTAGGGAAAAGTTTTGAGTGATCTTCTCAAAAGTTTTCCCGCCCCTTTTTTTCTGAATGCGGAAGGTGTATAAGCAGTGACGCTGAGGGTAACAGTGGTTTGGGAAGAAATGGAGCTTAATCAAGACATCGGACGAACGAGCTGAAAATCGCTTTGAAATTTAAGCCCTTGACCTTGAACTTGCCTTTTGGTTTGGATCTTGATCTCTTGTTTTTTGGTTATTCCTTTGTCGCTTTCCCTGTTGAATAATCAATCGTTATTCCAGCCTGTACATTTGGTATCAGAACGTTGAAATTTATTTGCTTGTCTTCAATACTCTCCGCTTCTAATTGGATAGCTCGTGGGACTAACTCATTATCCATAAAAATAGGTGTTACTCTATAACGTACATGATTATTTGTACTCTTTAAGTATTGCGCAATCTCATTCTCATACTTGACCATGTGAATCTGATTTAATTCTTGTGTGCCAGTAAATAGGTTTTTCCAGTTTGCATTTTCGCCTGTTAGTTGAAATCCGAGTAAATGCGAGCGATTATAAAGCCAATTACCATCATCTAATTTTTTTTGATTCCAACCAGTCGGATAAATCATTGAGATATCCTCTCTTGGTTCTGAAGGCATCATACTTTTATGTAGCAAGGCATCCGCAACTCCAACTCTATTCAATGAATCAAGATCCGAGAATGTTTGCCAGGGTTCAGTTGATTCCAATTCTTCTAGTGTGAAATTCGCATAATTACCATTCAAATTTATAATGCTTTTTATCTCGTCAATTTTAATTTCCCCAAGCTCTTTTACCGGTTGGCTATTGGTTTGGATCATAAAAGATTCGATCATGTTTTCTAAATCGACATTTATCATCCCACCACCTATAAATAAACCAATCAAACCAATTAAAGTCGTAAAAAGAATCTTTAATTTCTTCACTTTTTTTCTCCTTTTTTATTAATTTAGCTTTAGCAAAGAAGAAGGGAGCGCTTGCGACCTTCTTCTAATTTGTTTTCTATCTGAAGCAGTGGTTTTATTTTCTCCTCTTGATCACTGTTTTTTTCAGGAAATAGGTATTTTGGATTGATCATGTGAAAGGGTGTATACCAAGTTGAAAATTTTTCTCTTGATAACGAATCTTTTACCTCACATACGGCATTTACGCCAAGCAATGAAAGCTGTACATACGCCATTAATAAACAATTTTCATCGATATCTTCACACAATACACGTAGCTGCTGTTGATAGTTATACCCCTTACGTTCCATTGCCTGCGTAAATGCGATTATCATACTACCTGCGCCACACGCTGGCTCGTAATAACCAATCCATCCTTTTTCTTCGATTAGTGGTTCATTTTCCGTTAAAGTTAGTTCGGACATTAACCTTGAGATCTCATAGGGTGTAAAAAATTGTCCGGAATCTTTGTTACTAATTTCGAGATCCATATAAATTTCACCGAGCCAATCCGTCACTTTTCGATCAAAAGCTTGTACCAATAAACAGAAACATTTTACAAAGACATCACTCTCCGTCTTCGTGTATTTTCCGATTATCTCGACATAATCAGCTTCTCGGCTATCAAATTGTGTTTTATCTACACTATTTGATATGGTGTATGCCATTAAGTGAACCCAATCAAAGAAAATTGTAGATATATTCTGCTTGCCAGATAAATTTTTTAGTCGTTTCGTAATCTCATTTCTATAATTCATCTTTTCTCCTTTATTCGGCAACCGCATATGCGGTTGCCGATCTTTCATTTTTAGTTAAATCATTAATCTTAGAATGGTAAATCATCATCTGAAATATCAATTGCTGCACCTTCAAAGTTTGGATCACTATTATCGTTTTGTTGATTATTTTGCCGTTGTTCGTTGGCTGTTTTTGATTCAAGAAATTGGAAAGTTTCTACTACAACCTCAGTCACATAAACTCGTTGTTGTTCCTTATTTTCATAACTTCTTGATTGAAGGCGTCCAACAATCCCGATTAAAGAACCTTTTTTTGCATAATTTGCTAATGTTTCCGCTGATTTCCCCCAAATGACACATTGGATATAGTCCGCCTCACGCTGTCCTGCCTGGTTCGTAAATCTTCGATTGACTGCTAATGTAAAACCAGCTACCGCCTTACCACTTGACGTATAGCGCAAATCAGGGTCTTTTGTTAAACGTCCTACCAAAGTTGTATTGTTAATCATAATAAATTCCTCTTTTCTTTTTTTTAAGTCTAAAATTTAATAAAAAGTATGATACAGAATAAAACGAATTGAATCATTGTTCTACTAATCTCACTAACGACGTCACTCGTATATCTTCATCTTTTGACTGATACGAAAGGGTTAT
>NZ_AP019812.1 GCF_013394305.1 Enterococcus mundtii
CTAGTAACCATATCTAATATTAGATATAGACATTAGTTCTTTTAATTTTTTAGATTGATTTTCATTTAACGATACACCGTCTTTTTTTATTGCATTAGATATCTCTATATTCATACGACTTAAAACTAACGGAACTGAAGTTCCTTCATTTTTCAACTTTTTAAGATAGGAGCCTAATACTTTTCGAAGAGATTCATTTCCAAGATCTATCTCTAAATCATCTAATAATTCAGTAATAATCACTTCTGCTTTTTTACGTCGATCGTCTCCACCAGAAAACCACTTTAAATTACTCATTTATTCATCCTCCTTGATTCCTTTTTACGAATCCCTTTCGTCTAAATCAATGATTATGTCACACTTGTCTATTAATTTATCATTATGAGATATAATAATGATTGACTTGTTAGGGTACTTTAATATTTTTTCAAAAATCAGCATTTCAGTTTTAGAATCTAGAGCACTCGTAGCTTCATCTAATAATAAAATTTTACTTCCTGATAATAAAACTCTTGCTAAAGCAATTCTTTGCTTTTGACCACCTGATAAATTCGCACCATTTTCCTCTAGATACGTATCAAGTCCTAGAGGAAGCGCAGTAATATAACTCCATAAACAAGTATCTTTCAGTACTTTTTCGAGTTCTTGTTCATCAGGAATACTTTCTAAACCTAAAAATAAATTGTCTTTAATAGTTCCACTCATAATAAAAGATTCTTGAGGCACATAGGTAATCAACTTACGTAAATCTTTTCTATGAATATTTTCAATATTTTGCTCATTTATACAAATTCTTCCATTATCTGGAGAGTAAAATCCAGCTAGAAGTTGTGCTAAAGTTGATTTCCCAGCACCACTATCACCTTTTACTCCTATATTTTTACTCACAGGTAGAGAAAAACTCATATTATCTAACACATTAGGATATTTAGTAGAATAACTAAAATATACATTTTCAAATGTAATCGTTGCTTTTTCAGTTAATTTAGCCAAATGAATAAACTTGTCTTTATTTTCATTATTTATAGAAAATACATCGTTAAGCCGATTATTTGCAACTTGTGCTTTTTGGAATTTTTCTTGTAGATTTATTATATTTTGTAGAGGTGTAGAAAAAAATATAGATAATGAATTGAAAGTTATTAGTTCTCCTATTGTAATTTCTCCATTGATAACATAATACGAACCAAACCATAATACAAAAGCCGAGGTTAAAAGAGAAACCAAAATTTTTAAATTTTGAATTATAGAATCATACATATTTCTCTTTAGTGATACATCAAAAAATTCATTTAAACTTCTATATATTTGATTTACAATCTTATTCTCACTACAAAGTGCTTTTATAGTATATATTCCGTTTAATCCTTCAATAAAATTAGAATCAACTATTGAATTTGTTTGCATCTCTTCTCCGTTTAATCGACTCATTTTTTTATTTGATCCTAATATAATTATTATATAAAATGGAATAGAACTTAACGTTATTAAAAATAATTGTTTATTAATATTGATCAATATAATCCCCACAACAATGACTGAACTTAAATCTAAAAAAATAGATATAGTAAAGCTAGCTAAAGCTTCTATAATTTTATTAGCATCAGAAAATCTAGAGACAATATCTCCAGTTTTTCTTTTAGAAAAAAAGGAAGCTGGTAAAATGAAAATATGATCTAAATATTTAAATAAAATGCTTCTACCTACATCTTGTCCTAGCTTTTCTAAATTATATCTTCTTGTAATTTCAAATATACTTGTTATAAAAATGCCTATGATATAGCTAATTGATATCATAAATAGATTTAAAAAGTCTTTTTCAGGAAGTAACCAATCTATTAAAATTCTAAAATAGTAACTTGATAGTATTCCTATAATTGTTATTATTAATGAAGATAATATCACCAATAAAATTTTTTTATATTGATCTTTTAATAAACTTATTGAAGAAAAAAAACTTTTTTTTGTATTATTTATGGGTTGGAAATCAGGCGTCTTTTCAGCAACTAAAATAACACCAGTCCAATTGTTGTTGAACTTTTCTATTGATTCTTTGTATTTTCCAATCGCAGGGTCAGCTATTAACAATTTCTCTTTTTTCACACCATATACAATACAATAATGAAGAAATTGATTATTCATTACTATATTAGCAATTACGGGATAATTGAACTCATTTTCTTTCCATACATCACTATTAGCTTTATAGGCTTCACAATTTATTCCTAATTTAGCAAATCCGTTAACTATACCTAATGCACAGGTACCTTCAGAATCGGTTTCAGTTAAGTCTCTTAAAACTTCCACTGAACTCCATGAATGAAAATTATTTAAAATCATCTGCATACAGGCTATACCACAATCAACTTCATTATACTGTTTTATTAATTTTTGTCTCAAAGAATCACCTATAAATAAGAATACTCATCCATAGAATTTTTGAATGAGTATTCTAAAAATATAATATACTAAAATAAAAGGCTCAAATTAACTTTTCCAACCAGCTGCTCCACCAGTAGCTAAATTCGCAGCAGAATTATTTCCAATAATGCCAATAGCTTTTCCCCAATCAACACTGCACCCTTTTTTATTACATGAGACTCCATTACCGTAGTATTTTCCACCTACTACTTGTGACATTTCTTTTGCTGTTAATTTCTTCAAAACTTAAACCTTCTCTCATTTTTTGAACAATAAATAATTGTCCTTATTTAAAAGATAGCATATTATTTATATTTTTTAAGTTAAAACCACGTTATTTTAACTTACAATTTTGTCATCTGAAAACATATTTTATTTTATTATTAATATGGGCTTCATGAATGTAGCTTTTGATGTCATAAAAGTTATTTTTAATGTCATAATCGTAAATATACTTACTTTGATTCATTTGCCTAAATCTAAAAAAATATAAAAGTTTGTCTCAAATAATTTAAATTAATAAAAGCCATCGGCACAGCAAGAAGACATAAGAACTATTCCGTATGCAACACTCTTTAAAAAAGAATAATTGATTAATATAAGCATCCAAGAGTGCACAAAGGGCAAAAATCCCTTTAAGCGATTTTTGCCCCTATTTAACTTTTTTATTTTGAATACTTGAATACCGACTTATCTTTTTAGTTAAATCTATTATAAAAATCAAACCGAACCATTCATAACCATTGAATTACTCATTTATTCATCCTTCTTTGTAATCTCTCAATAAATTGATTTAGCTTTTTCGTATCACTAACTGACAGCATGCCAACCTTTTTAAAAGATATGTTCTCATTGCTTTTTTGTATAGCCCTTAAAGAACCAACATCAATCCATGACTGTTTCTTTAAGCCAGTTTTTTCCCATTCAGTAATTGGAAAATATACTTTCTTTATCTTTTCTGACTTTTTCTCATATTGGCTTGTTATTCCGAAAAATTCTACCCTATCTCTTTTGTCACTTACTACCAATATTGGTCTTCTTTTACCTCCGCCTTTATCCGTAAAAGCTACGTAGACAGTCACTATTTCATTAGGCTTCATTGAACCACTCTTCTAACTTCTCATCGGTATCTAGAAAATCTACTGGCATATCTTTAGTTAGCTGTTGCAATCTGATCCCTTGCTTTTCCTCTTCACTTAGCTTTATCTCTACTGGAAACTCACCTCTTGCGACAACTTGCTTGTAAAGGATTGTAATTGCTGTCGTAGGATTTAATCCTAGTTCTTCCAATATCATTTCGGCATTCTCTTTTAAATCCTTATCCATTCCGACCTGTATTCTACTTTTTTCAATTCGTTTTTTTACCTTCATTTTTCCCATCCCCTTCTGAGTTGTTTATACTCAATTTTGCAGATTTTAAATGACTTTGCGATTACATAATACTCTTAAATCACTTGTATTACAAATAATTTAGTCAAATCAAAACTCTATTTTGTTGTTTTTAATAAACATGATTTCTATACAGTCTTTCAATTTCACTTAATACAAAAAAAGAACCTTTAACAACTATCAAATAGCTGTTAAAGGTTCTTTTTTAATCTGCAAATTGCCCTGATTTATAAACTGCTTCATAGTTACCTGATTGTTTGTCATCATCAAACAGAGAATCAATCTGATACGTTTGTAGTTTATCTTTAAATAAATTCACTTGATATTTTCTGTTAAGGTCATTGGGTTTCCCTTCGAATGGAATCCAGCTATCAACCAGATATAATTTGGTATCCGAGTCATAATAAATAAGAAAACTAAAATCATCCTCCGTATAGCTATATCTTTCGTCTCCTGAATTTAGCGTATTATTATCAATTCGGATTTTACTTTCAATAATTTTATCAATTACTTCTTGTGTTCCCTCATCTTTTGTTGAAGATCCTCCACAAGCACTTAATAACACTATAGCCATACCAGAAACCAACACTAACAACCATTTTCGCACAATATCCGACCTCATCTTTTTCTTTTAATTATAACAAACCTCAACCAAAATAACACACTTAATTAAATTATTCACATGCTCTCAGTATTTTTCTTTGAATACCTGTTCTTCGAAAGACTCAATTTTATTCTCACTCGTGATTTGACAAATTAACACACTTTGAATCGTGACATTGTTTACTGTGGACTCACAAAAAATAGAATAATGTGCTGGGTCGTCCAAATTTTGATAAATTCCTTTGACAAAACCAACCGAATCATAAGCGACTTCAACCTCAATAGCCAGTCCGTTTTCTTCAATCAATTCTGGTGTTCCGTACTTTGCCAATGCTTTGTTTCGATCATTAATCGACTGAAAATTATAATAGGCGTTCGCAAATTCGTTTAAGACTTCTTTCTCTGACACTTCTTCATCGCCACTCTCTCCATCAATTTCAGCTACAACGCTCGTATTAGTACTACGAGAAGAGTCTAACGTATCATCGCTAGTCGATATTTCTGTTTGCGGACTATGATCGGTGTCATAAAAAAGGTCTTTCGAATCAGCTTTTGTTTCATTCGATTTTTCAATACTACAACCACTTAAAAAAACAACTAATCCTAAAATAATAAGACTAAAACTCGCAATTTTCTTCATAAAATTTCCTTTCCATTCGACTTATTTAGGTGGAATGACAATCGAGGAGATCGCTCCAGAATGATAAAATTCTCGATCTAACTTCGCACAGACCATCCCTAATTCCGTATTCTGTTCATAGGTTTGAATCCGCCCGCCTTGTAACCCTCGGATAATACCTGTATGACCATACGTAGGATCGGCGCTCCATGAACCTACTTGTCCACCTCTTGACCAGTTAATAATCGCACCCACTACTAATTGATCATAAGTAGGATTTTTAATGACTTTCCAGCCGACAGCTGACCAATCATAAGCAATGCCAATATCAGAAGCAGACTCTGTATTACCAATGACATGGCTTAACGTATAACGAGTCCCTGCACCTAAGCCACAACCATTTAAAACGCCTGAATATTGGGCTGTTAGTCCATAACACTGTCCATTCCCAACACGTTGTCCTAAAAGGTTTTCTAACTCTTTTAAGCCTTGTGAACCAGTTGCCTGCCCTGTTGGAAGACTAGGAGCCAAAGTTTGCCATTTTTTTATCGCAAACTCATCATAATTCGTTAAATGATTGGCTTCAATAATGGACATACAACTAGTGAAATAAGGACTACTTTCAGTAATTCCCGCTGCGGCATAGCCACCCCGACCTAAAATGAGTAAACACGCTCGTGGATCTTTATTCCCCACAACGGCATTAAAATTGGATTGACTAGCCAGCATAAAGCCATAATAACTAAAGCTTGCTTTTACAGAAGGAAACTTCATGTACCAGCCCCCTTCTGAGCCATTCACGCCTCGAGCGGAACCTTTAGGAAAGGGACAACCGGCAAACCATGTAATACCAAAAAAATTATTATCTTCTTTAGCGGGTTGAGAAGTCCCCCATGCACTTTCATACGCCCACTGACTCATCACAACACTCGGTAACAAACGATACTTGACCGCTGTTCCTACAGCGAACTGCGCCACTTCGTCAGGGATATTCCCTTTGCCTGTTATTTCTGGAAATTCAGGTAATTCTTCGGTATATTCGCCTGTAAATCCGATCTCTTCCCCACCAGTTGAGCCGACATCATCTAAAACACCACCAAAGAAAAAGATAAAGAAAAAAAGAAAGAGACAAGGGACAGCGACAATCCCTAGCCATTTCCATTTTCGATACTGTTTAACTGCTTTCATCTTCTGCTTCTTTCACATCTTCCATATGAATCATTACTTCTTCTTCCATTGTTAGCTGATCGTCGCTGGCTTCATGAGTATCGGCTGAATGTTCAGGAGAAATAATCGGTTGATCTGTCTGATTGTTTTCTAAATCGGACGAATCTGTTACTTGATTTTCAGAAGGAGTCGGTGAATCATAAGAAACGCCTGTAGAAGGTTCGACATTCTCGATAGATACAGGCTCTTTGTCATCTACTTCTTCTATCACCTCACGCTCTTTGATTTCAGAAGGCGTTAGGTCATCAAGTGATTCCTCCTCAAATCCCCCTCTTCTGCCTCTATTTCTAGAGGTTCCACTTCAGATTCTTGCTCAAAATCATCAGCTATTTCAGGTAGTTCGCTTAACTCGTCTTCATCGAACGCTTCGTCGTAGTCGTCATACTCTTCTGGAAGGTCAAGCGCCTCATAATCTTCCTCAAATTCGTCTTCCTCCGCCCAATCTTGTTCTGGTATATCAAGCGAATCTTCCTCGAGTTCTTCTAGTTCTGACGGCTCTTCTTCGTATTCAAAAGTCTCTGAATTTTCTTCCTCGTCTGACTCCATCATAGTTGGATCTTCCTCCGTCAACCGATCATTCGACGTATGATCCTCCTGATCGGAATTGGAATTGGAATCTGAATCCTCAAACCCTTCAATTAACGACCGTCCAACCTCATCAGAATTCATAGTTGATTGACGCCCAGTTAAATGATTCGCATTGTTTCCTTCCCCTTCTGACTCTGTCTCTGGATCTTCTGTTTCTGCTATTTTGTCTTCCGTTAACCCCTTCTCTCGGTCGCTTGTGTGTAATCCTGAATCAGGGATCGTCACATTTCCAGTTATACGACCACCAGTCACAAAGGATAAGATTTTCCCAGAATTTTTATAAAGCAGTGTAATAACAATAATTTTAACAATTAGCGCCAAAATACACGTAACAATATCGACGGTTCCAGCCATACGAATAATCGAATAGTCAATCAATGTCATAATAAAATAAAACACAAACAAACCTAAAGAAATAAAGGCGCCACCTAAAAAGACCGCTAAAATCTTTCCTAACGCATTGAACAAGGAATTGCCAAATTGTGGGATCATACTTAACATGGAAACGATCGGCAGTAAGAATAACATACAAAAAATCAATAATTTTAGTAGAAATTTCGTAGCTGCAATTAATAAAAAGACCCCGCCAACAAAAATATTATTCACTAAGGAAAAAATGGAAATAAATAATTTATCCCAAATACTATCAGGTGTTAGATAAACATTTTTTTCGCTGGCATTTTCTACTAGTTCATTAATTTTGTTTATTTTATCTTCCTTCTTGTCTCCAGCGACTTCATTTTCTTTATACAAGAATTTTTCCTGTTCTTCGGTAATTTGGACGGTTCCAAAATTGATCATAGAATAGGGTTGTTCGATCGCCATCGTAAAATACGCTTCTCTAATGCGATCTACGGACGATTTTTCCCCGACATTTATCGTCTCTTTCGCAATCTCACCATTTTCTCTAAATGTCGGTACCTTGACCGCTTTAACAAGTTGCGTTTCAAAATCATCGGCTAAATGGTTAATGTCTTTCATATACTGTTCGCCATTGCTATAGATCACTGAGTTAATCCCAATAATACAAAAAAGTAAAAACATTTTCTTTAGCGCTTCATTCGGATTTTTGAACATAAATACACAAAAGATTGAAAAAATTGCCACTAAGAAAATTAATATCCCAACAGAACTAAACAATGAATTATACATGGCAATTATGGTTGTAAAAACCGAGCCGATTGTTTGATCAAACACATCATTCGATAAAAAAATCTGTAACCCCAAATCAAATACACGATAAATCCACGCATTCGCAGTCAAAATAAAATTGATCAAACCGTTCATTGCTTGATAGAACGTTTCACTGGCGCTAAACCAAAAAGAACCTTTTGTGTACAGTAAGGAACGATATGAATTAAGTGCATAATTTCCCATGTCATTCCTCCTTAACTAAACCGTTGTTCGGCATTTGAGCCACTGGTTTCTTTGACCGTTTGGAATAATTGAAGCATTTCTGGAAAAAGAGCATGTACACTGATTTTTTGCACATTTCCATAAGGATCAAGCATCAAACACTGTCCTTTCTTCATACCAGATAACCACTCTTTATTTTTTTCTGAAACAGTCACCCCGACATGTTCCAAAATTTTATCTTCTTCTTTTGGTTCATTGAAAGCAAAAATAGTACCAAAATTTCCATGATCGTCTTCTTGGTTCACATCTGCAACTGACTGTGTAGAATAGATCAACATATTATTTTGTGACCGACCAACACGTTTCATTGCATTCAAGACTTTTCGACCGACAGGTGACGTATTGAACAGCCATGCTTCTTCAAACACTTCAAACGTTTCTTCCTCTTCATTCATTGCACCGAATCGTTCACAAAACTTACCTAATGGCACCATTAATGCTAAACTACTTTTTTCTGCCGTCGTATAAAAGCGTGGATCATCTGTTTCTTTTGGTACAGATAAACCTAAAACGCCTACAATCGTAATTCGATTAGTAAAACTTAACCCCTCCGTGTTTCCATTACTAAAACCTAAACGCAAGACACTACCAGCTACTTTTTCAGCTAATAAATCCCCTACTTGTTTCACTTCTTTTTCTTCATGCCCTTGAAGCTTTTCAATCACATTCATCATACCTACACGTTGACCTTGCGCTCGTTCTTCAATGGTTAAACGGATATTACGTGAAACTTCTGTTTGTGCTAAACGACTATCATCTAAATTGATAATTTGATAAATCATTGCTTCTGCAGTATCTTTTGCGTCTGTTCCTTTCAAAAACACAATAGGATCAAGAACGCCCCAGTTTTCTTCTTTGTCAGGATCAAGTGCGACTAAATGAAAAGACCGAACGAGACGATAAAGATAGGGATATTTCTTTTGATTTTCTTTTTTGGCTAGGAAAGCCTTTATTTGTTTATTTTTTTCTGTCTTCGGATCAATAAATAACCCTTTGACGTCTAACATTGCCATATACATGAATAATAAACTGACTAAGAAGGATTTTCCTTGTCCAGTTTCACCAGTAACGACTTGGTGTAATGAAGCAGTTTTCATTGCCTCATTATATTTATTGGCGACAAAAGGATTAGATAAAATAATATTACGACTTCCTCGAATCGCACTTTGCAATGTACTGGCAGGTGTTAAATGGGGATCAACACGCCCTAAATACCAACCAGTATGATAGCCCACACGTTGATTGATCGCTAATAAATTTTCGCAAAAGCCTGCTACAGTCGTTGTTTGAACCCATTTCTTATCAGCTGTTTTTAAGCTCTCACCCATCATAAACTTGTAAAATAAATAAACTTGTTGGAATTGCGCACGAGAAATCTTGATTTTTCGTGCTTTAAATAAAGAAATAATCATTCCTACACGTTTTCGACACTCTTTCTCATCTTTGGCATATACGACAATCCCACCTAACCAATCGACAATTTCTTTTTCAGCGTTTAATTGCTCTTGCAAATTTCCAACGACTTTCCGACTATCTGAAATTTCTCGACCTTCTGCGTTTCCTACTGCTCGACTCTCTCGAACCACATTCTTTAAACGTAAAGAAGAACGATTCGCCTTCCCTTCCATGCCTAAAGCGCCCTTAGTTTGCGTGAAATTCAATTTAAAACGAAGTTCCACCGGAAATGGCAAGGTCTGTACAATCTCCGCTACGTGCATGTAAGAGACTTCTAAAGGGGTATCAGAAATAGGCAACACCGCAATCGCGCTCTCACCTTCAATACTTTTTAATTTCAATACACCTGCTCGACTGCTTGGATCAATTTCAGAATCAGTAATATTTTCCAATGTATCATTGGCATACTCCTCTTCTAATGTATGGGGCATATTCCGAATAAAGTTCAGTCGGTTCAAGTACTTCATTTCTTCTTCATTTAATGGTTTTCCTTGAAACAAATTCATTTTCCGTCTGATTAATAATTCAGCTTCTCGATAAGCTAGAAATTCTTTTTCGCCGACAACAACGTCATACCCTAGTTGTGTCACCACATTGGTACGGAATTTTTCATACGTTTTTTTCATTCCGTCTTTAAACGAATCAATCAATTCATTGGATTTCAATGGAACCCCAATAATCCAATCATAGGTATAAATCAATCCCATTTCATGTTCCAAACGTTTAATCGTATTTTTTGCATAGTATCTAGCTACCTCTGGTAAATCCTTACAAAACGAATCCGACAATTCTTCAAATCGTTCTTCTAATGTCATATCTTTTGGTACCATAAAAATATCGACATTTCCACTTTCCTTTAGCTCACCTATCAAGTGTCGAAATTTTGCCTTTACTTCTTCTTTCTTTTTATCTGCTGTCACTGGCATACTGACAGATTGAATACGATAATATGCCCATATTTCATTATCTTTTGTATACATCATATTCTCGTATACATGCTTTAATGGTATTGCTAATTTCACAAGATCCCTCCAAAAAAGCTAGGAGAATTTCTCCTAGCCCATTTTTTCAAATTGTATTTTTTCATCTACTTCTGCTCGATACTTTTTATCCTGATAAATTCTTTTAGGAATTAACTTATATTGAAGAATATAGCTCACAGAATCCCATAGATAATGATAAATTTTCAAACCGTCTGGCTCAACGCTATCGTACATCATCGTGACACTGATTGGGATCAACGCATAACAAGCTAAATCAAGCCCCGGTATCACACGTAACATGATCATCAGCGGTTTAAATATGGTAAAAAGAGAAAGCAGTGTTAAGGCAAACACCGCAATCTTTGTTACTTTTATCGGATTTTCTAATGAGAATTTTTTTGTCAATTTTTGTACCATATAAGGAACATTTAGTGCTTTTTTATAGTTATATAGATTCTTACGTTTCATGGCTTACCCACCAAAAATTGGTTTAAATAAATGACCGATAGAATCGAAGATAACCACTGGATCACTGGCTAAGAACCAAATAAACGCCCCTACAACAACGGTTGATACCATCATGCCAATCTTTTGCTTAAAGATAAAGTAACAACATAAGGCTAACACAATAATCCCTAATGCTGTTTTCATTTCTCCGGTAAACCATACTTTGGTATCCCCTAACGTTGGTTTGGCTGCTGCTAGATAAAAACTCGTTGATAAATTTACAAAACTGGTTGATAACATATTAATTTAGTCCTCCTAAATAATGATTCATTTTTATAATTTTGTATTGATCGCCTGCTTTTGAAATTTCAAAAGAGAAGTCTTCTTGGTGTAATGCACTTGTGGCATTTTCTTTAAAGGTCGCTCGAACATAGCCATGAATCGAACCTTCTGACTCATAGTATTCAGAAGAATCAATCGATTCTAAAGTATACGCTTCGCCCATCGATTCCACATCGTTCATCATGTATTCAAGTTCTGCCTCTGTTCCACTAGCATATTTTTTTAGAAATAATTCGCAAAAATCATTTACATTTGTATGATCAGTATCTGTTAATTTGTTTCCTTCTTCTTCTACTTCAATACCAGAAAAGCCTGTTTTAAAACTTTCATTTTTAGAAATGGAAGGTAAAGAAACTAAACTAAATTTTCCGTTGTTTTCAACTAAATGCACGACATATACGGATTGATCTTTGATTTTTTCATCTGCTTGTTCTGTCATTGTCACAACTCGATACTTAGCATGAATGATTTTATCGGTCGTATCCACATCAATAAGTTCTGACGAAATAAACTCACGATTGACCGTACTACTCTCTAATTTTAATGAGACATTATCTGCAAAATAAGATTTTAATGCTTCATTTCTAGTACTCATTTCTACACTATTTGTCGATAAAGGAATGTACGTTTCAAAAAATTCTTGCATATAAAAATTCATTCGATAAATGGACGAATAATTGGATTCATTTGAACCAGCGAATTCTTTAGGAAGTTGAGTAACACTCGCCTGTACCTTATCGACACGAGAACTTAACCCTAACGTACGTGTGAAACCAAGCACACTGATACTAACCAATAAAACTAAACTAGCTAAAAATAAACGATTAAATGTTTTAGCTTGCATTGGTTTTAAAGACTGTTTCCCAGTCTTATCTTTTTTAAAGAATTTTTTTGGCTTAGACTCTAATGCAACAGTGGAAAACTGTTCCTCATTTGATACATTCGAATCGTTGTCAATCTCCTGTTTTTCTTCTGTTTCTTCTTTACCCTCATTCTCAGGAATCTGTTCCTGTTTCAGTACTTCCTGTTTTTCTGGGACTTCTTGTTCTTCTTGTTTTTCTTGTTCTTCCTGATCAATTTGACTTATTAAAATTTTTCTATGAATAAAATCAATACGTTCAATTGCTTGTTGATTGTAATAATGCTCGCCTTCTTCATCAATCAATACAATTTCTCGTTCATTTACGTAATAAAATTCATTTAAAATTTGTTCACGTGAAATAGTCGAATCATACGCATAATATTCTTTTTCATAAATTTCATTATTTAACCGAACGGTAATTTTATAACTATCTGTCCGATCACCTTTCACAAGATAAATTTTAGATTCTTCTTTTTTTGCACTTTTTGGTGTTTCTAATTCTCTAAAATGCACTGGCTGTCGATTTTCTTCCTCCTCTCTTTTTTCCTGTTCCGTTGCTTTTGTCTTTTTTTGCTGTAAAAAATGAGCTAATACATACCCAGCCACTCCAATAACTACAACAAGACAAACAATAAATAAAACTATTTGTAACGCCACATCAACACCCCTTTCTTTAAGTTTTGCTCATCTTGACCCACAATGGCTTTTGCTTCAATTCAGCTATTAGCCATTGCTGTTTGGCTCTTATTCTGTGAAAAAATAATCTAGTGATACATCAAAAAAATTAGCAAGTTTTAACACACGTTTAACATTTGGTAACGTCGTTCCTGCTTCATAACTGCGAATGCTTGCCGTTGATACCCCAGCCAATAAAGCAATTTGTTCTACGACCAATTCACGTTCTTCTCTGATTTTTTTTAAATTTTTTGAGAAAAGCTCTGCTTTTAATTTGTCTTCCTCATAACTAAAACGAAACATGTTCTTTCTCCTTTTCTAAAAAACTGAATTTAGTCAAACGCTGTAGTAATTCTTTTCTACTTACATTTTGGCAATAAATTTTAATGTCATTTGGTTCTGATTTACCAAAATATCGTACTTTGTAAAAATCGTAACGATAACCTAATGAAAGTCCTGTTTCGCTGTACATTACTGTACCTTCAATCATCAAGCTAGTTGTCTTTGATAATTTTCGTTCATAAAGCACTGGCACCCTTGGCGTAAAGGGTAGATCATTGCGTTTTGTCCACTCACACACTTTTAAATAGTCTTCTCGATCTTTTGGAGTTGGACTGCTAACAAATGAACAAAATCCATACTTATTTTTTAAAATAGTATTTAAAGGTGGGCTAAACGACCGTTTCACTCTACCAATTCTCCTTGAACGATTACTCGATTATCTGTTGTTTGAACAGTTTGACAAGTAATTAGGGTAATCGTTGGTTTTCGAGTTAAATTTAATTTCTCTGTATTTCTGAAATCGACAACCTCATTTGAAATCACTTGATAATGATAGGTTTTTCCTTGTTTATCTTTTAAATAGATATCCTCACCCTCTTTTAATTGATAAATAGACGTAAACATACTTCCTTCAACCCCCATGTTATGAGAAGCCAGTGCATAGTTTCCACGCCCCATTATCGGATTAGCTAATAAAGTTGTCGCTCCATAAAGCATTTTTTGATACGTTGTTCCTTCTAAAATAGATAATTTCAATTGAATCGTTGGGATTTCAATTCCACCAACTACTTGATCAGACATACCCTCACGATTACTTTGCGCATGATTAATTTCTTCAAGTGTTGGACGCTCCATTTCAGAAAAATCTTCATTACCTGCGGAATCAAGCTGACTTGTATTCGTCAATTTGGATTCTTTTGTCGATGGAGTACTACTTTCCTTAGACGCAGTCTCGCTCTTCTTGCTTATCCCCGATTCAGTGATTTCTTCTTCATAAATAGAACTATCTGATAAATCGTTCCTTCGACTTTCTTCTATAAAGCTTGTATCACTCGGTTTAATTTCCCTTTCTTTTCCTGCTGAATGGTCAATACTGATATGAATGATAAAAAAAATCATATAAGAAAGAGCAATCAGACCGATTCCAATTGCTCCAAATAAATGTTTTTTTTTAGTTGTTTCTCTCATTCTTTTTACCTTTCACCAAAAAGACACCCATTAGACACAAGGCAGACACAAGACAGACTAAAACAGTTACCACTAATAATTGATTATTTCCATTATCAATAGCTGTTGGTGGTAAAATTTCAGGTTTTTCTTGTGGCACAATAACATTCACTTGATTCGTTGTTTTTTCTTCATCGCCAATTATTTGATAAGCGATATTCGGTACACGAATATTTCCCGAATCATCAACGTAACTTGAAAAGTCAACATCTGTCTTTACCGTTCCAGAGATAGTTAATCGATATTGCTTTCCTGCTAAAATAGAACCATCTTCAATTGACCATGTAGCTTTTTCCGCCTCTTTATCAATAAGCAAGTTCCCTTTATCAGTAATATCTGTAAATTCGACCTGATCCCCTAGATCAGCGATTTCCATTTTGATTGATTTATCATCTAACATGAAAACATCTTCTAAATCATCATAAATAGAAACTGGCTTTCCAATCGAAGAATACGGTACACCTGTTGGATTAGAAATAACAAATTCAACAACTTCGCCTTGTTTCACTTGTGATACATCTACTTCTTTCCCATTGGAATCTTTAATTTTTTTAATTGGGTTATCATCTGGTGTCTCGCCAACTTTTGTTTGCGTTTGATTCGTTAATTTTTCTTGATTATTGATTACCGTTTTTGCTTGATTTGGAAAATAATACATCTTCTCTTCTTGATTAAAATATTTATCGAGATTCATTGCTTCACGAACGTTCGTATCAAAGCTAAATGTATACGTATGACCATAAAAATCTTGCGTATTCAAGGCTTCTTCTGTAGCTACAACATGTACTTTGTTTCCTTCAGATTGATCTTTAAAAAAGTTAGAACGATCTTCGCCAGATTCATCTACTACTTTGACCTCTGATATTCGTTCTAGTTCTGGTATAATTTCATCAATCATTTCAAACGAGCGGTGATAAAATTGTTCTAATTGCCCTGAAATGTTTTGAGTAATACTATAAGTGAATGTTTCATTCATTTGCGCTAATTGATTTTGTGTCACTTCTTTTTCATCAATATCCGTTACTGTTTTTTCAGGATTAGGATCATCAGATCTTGCAGGTTTAACCGCTGTATTCCCAAACCAACTCCACTCCCAATCATTATTGACTGGTAATTTATCGGTCGCATGGGCTGATCCAAAACTAACTGTAAATTTTGATAAATCTCTAAATAGCACTGTAAACATCGCATGAATGTCATAATCATCACTTCCTTGATTATTCACTTCTGCAAATGTCTTTGATTTGTCCTCATTTTCTGTTAAAACTAACCAGCACGTAGGATCTGCCAGAATACCTGTAGATTTATCTAACATATCACTATGCAACGTAATATATTGTGTCCAATCGATATCAGAAAAAGTATAAAAACCATCTAAATGAATAGGTTCATTTGTACCAGCTTTCAAGAACTCAATACTGAAAGTCGCTTCTTGAATCCTATTTTGATAAACCCCTACTTGATCTCTCGTATTAAAAGCAATTTGACCATCTGTTGGTACCTTTCCATCAGTCGTCTTTCCTTCCTTAAAATCCTCGATAATAAATCTGGCGTCCACCTCTTCCCCAAAAGCACTCACATTGCGATAGATAACCCCTGACTTTCCTTTTTGAACATCTTTTATTGGAATACTAACCGACCGATCCTTTTGTTCACCTTCTGGAGTCTTCATTTTTTCACTCCAAGAATCACCAATGGTTTCGACCGTTGTCTTCCCCTTAATAAACTGAACAAAAAAACTATAATCAGAAGAAATAACTGTATCATCTGTAACCACAGTAGTATTAGGATCATCAATTAATTTGTTTGAACCATTCGTCTTAGTAACTTGTCCTAACTGCTCTGAATTTAATTTCACGCTTTCTGATAAACTGCTTGAATCACTACTGCTTGTTTCTGTTGCCCAAGTATTCACACTACTCGTTGCAACACCAGCAACCGTTCCTACAAGCATCATGGCAACTGCCACATGCTTTTTCATATTACTTTTACTAAAGTTCTTCACGTCACGTCCTCATTCCTATTAAATTTGAAACAACTAAAAAGGACACGATTTCTTTCGCCTCCTCTAAATTTGTTACTATTTTTATCGATCGTGTTAATTGCATGTTAAGCGGAACAAATCATTTCTAAGATAGGTGTTGTTTGCACTTCTATCACATGTTGTTGTTTCTCACTTAATTCAATTTCATCGATAATTTCTTGAAATTCTTGTGTACCTTTAATCTCATCAATTTCTTGTATGATTTTAGCAGTGGCAGCTGCTGTCCGTTTAAACCAGTTCTTTGATCGTTCATACAGCTGTTCGTTTGGTTCAACAGCTAAACGCATTTTTTCAGCGTCCCCTAAGAAAGTTTGCCATTTTCGGTTCACGCTCCAGTATTTTCTACTAACACCTGCTCTTCGATCAGTAAACAATAAATAATCTTTTATGATACCCAAGACAATATTTGCTAAATCTCCAGAACGCATGAACTCTTTTATCACCAACATTGCACGTTCGTTCTTAAATCGTAGTTCATAACGATTTTTTATTGGCACTTCTTCGACAGGAATCCCTAATTTCCGAGCTTGTTCGTAATTTTTTTGATAAAAAGTGATATAGAACTCACTTTTCTTCGATCCAAAATAAATACTTGTGCCTTCCTGTTTCTTTTCGGAAATACTTCCTGAGCCATTAAAATCAAATTTACGAAATCGTGAAATTAATTCTTGCCGAAACACCTTGTTTAAGAGCGTTGGTATACTTAAATATTCTTGATAATCATTGATTGCCAAATCAAGTCTTGTTACTCGGCAATTATATTCAAAACAGCAATAAAAAAAGTCGAACCACGTTCGACCTTGCGCTTCAAGGAAGGCTTCAAATTGACGACAACCTTGTCCTGATAGTTGAATTAATACACCACGTTCATCATTCTTCTTTGAATAGAGAACTTGGATATAATCTAATTGATAACCACCTATATAACCGTACAAATGTGAATCCACTTCGGCAAAATAAGCTTTCTCAATCTTTAACACATCTTTAAATATGCCAGCAACATCATTTACAGGAAATGTGACTCTCAGATAATCAATAATACATTCTAACGGATCATGTCGATCCTGCATGGCAATATAATCAAAAATTTTATTTAACGTTTCCTCAGAAACTCTCACTATATCACGCTCTAATTCACTGATAACCTGACGACTCACACCTATTTCCTTTGCAAACTCCGTTTGCGTCATACGAAACCTTATTCTTGAAGCTTTTACGCTTCTTCCTAAGTCATTTAATACTAAATTATCAATCGTTTCTCCCCCACTTAATTTAGTTGTCAAAATCACGATTTTTTTTCGAGAGTGTGCAACCAATGAAAAAGCTGTTATATCAGTCTTTAGAACCTCTGAAACTTGAATTTTACATCTCCACTACCCCCCTGTTAGAGTACGGGGGTTACAGCTTGACGAGCAAAGCTCGCCAAGCCCGTTTTTCCCTATGTTTTTACTTGAAAATGGCGCAAAACCAGCGCCTTTCACGAATTTGTAAGCTTACTGTTCAGTCCTCACACGAGGAGACCTCGTATTCGTCGTTGCGTTCAACGGTGGGCGCTAAAGCGCCCACCTCTCACAAGGAGACCTTGTTCGCTCCGCACAGTAAGCAACAACTTCGGAAAACTTTCCAACTCAGTAAAAACGGTCAAAACGTTGGCATAATGTAGCCATATCAACAAGTTCTGTGTATCATATTCCGCCTTCGATTTCTAACTCTTTTTCAAGTTGTCCTTTCTCAACTTCCGATAAACTTAATCGTGAATAATCTTCTTCAATCATGTTCGGTATTTTAGACAAAGCTTCCTTAAAATCAAAACTTTTAGGAACTAATGGAGAATAAGCCTCCCTTGGCATTCCTCCATCACTAATATAACCACGTCCACGTACTTCATTATTGAAGAAATTCTTATTTTCTCCAGCTTTCCCAAAAATCATTCGATAGCCGTTTCCTTCTAACTTACCAAGAGAAAGACGTAAATTAAATTGATCTCTTAATTTACCATCAATATCTTCCGTGTCTGGGCGTTGAGTTGCTAGAATAATAAAGACACCTGCTTGACGACCTTTTAGAATGATTTGAGTTAACGGCTTCATGATTTCTTGACGTTTTTTAAAATCATCATTTACTTCTGCCATTAACGCACTCCACTCATCAGCAACTACAAAATAAGGTGCCATATCGTAGTACGTATAATCTGCTCCCCATTTATAATTTGAGTGTGTTTTCATATACGCAAAACGATTGATCATTTCTGTTTCAGCGTCTTTTAAGCAACGTACAATGCGATCAACGCCACTAAAGGCATGATTTTTAAACGCTGGTAATTCGCCAATTGCGACTAAATCTGCGTTTTTAGGATCGCAAATATACACTGTACCTATCTTTGATAAATGTAAAATGAGCGTAAACAAGAAAAAGGTTTTCCCCCCACCAGTACCACCACCAATAAGCATATGTGGCATTTTAGCAAAATCCCAAGTAAAATCTTTCATGATTTGAACTGACGTTTTTGTTACTTTCACATCATTAATTGAAATACGATTCGTTCCCAACCCAATTAAAAGCTCATGTTGCGTAAAACCAAGCTCGCTTCTTGAATCAATTAGATCCGCAAAAAACATTTGTTCTAATACAGGACCAATTTTCAACATTTGTTCATGATACCTTTTACCGTCGGTTGGTACTGTGATTAACGTTGTAAACTTTTTATGCCGATAGTATAACTTAGGAAATTTGATTCTTTCTTGTGCTTTTCCATCTGTTCCTTTTTTTATTTTTCGATCAACCCAATTACGACTAACAATCATTTGAGCTAACATTTGTCGGTGCAAAACTCGTACAAAAAATTTCCCTCGTACTTTTGAAGTTCTTCTTATACCTGCTAAAACAACAAAAATCAACGTAATTAAACCGACTAATTGGGCTGTTGGAAGTATCAATACTCGATACTCAAATCTACTATTTGCGATCATCGGTTTTACAATAGGATAGATTTGAAAGTAACAAAAAAAGCCTACCCCAACTAAAAAAGGTAAAGCCATAAAAAACAAATAAAAGCGATAAATGTTTGTATGAATTTTTCTTATTTTAATCCCTCGATACCGAATAAATTTAGAAATAGTAAATCCTCCTAATTATTTTGATTCTTTTTTGGATCTTTTGGAGTATTCGTCGTTCCAACTGGTTCAGTTGTTGGTTCATTCAATTTTTTGATATCTTCCGCAAACACTTGAATATAGCTACTTGCAAAATTTCCATTTCCAAAACCCAGTAGATTAGTCGTCGGATTCACTAGTTTTACTTTATCACCAGCAACCAATTCACGTAATGGTGTTTCAACTGGCACAGTAATAATTTCTTCAGATAATTGTTTCCTCGCAATTACAACATAGCGTAGCGCTACTGGAATACGCTCACCTGTATCTTCATCCACTTCTGTTTTTGGTGACTTCATACGTAAAAAGGTCATGTCTCCAAACGTTTCATCTGCATCAATTTCCATGCCTGCATTCAATTCATTTCTTTTAGCCATTTATTTTCCCCCTACACAGTTCCTTTTTTAATACTTTGTGCAAATATACGCCAACCTGTAATCGCTCCGCTACCTGTACTCTCACTGATAGGTTCAACTCTTACATCTGCAATTGACACCACATCACCGAAAGCAAAGTCACTTAAATTCACACGAGTTGGAAAAATAACTTCAATTGCTTCTGACTGCTTAGCGCTTAGTAAACGACAATAGTTACCAACATGCTTACGAGCTTGTCCCAAACCTTGTGTATATTCTGCACCTTTAATTGGTTTTCCAACAAAAGATAATGTTCCAAATGTTTCTTGTGGTTTTATCTTTAAAAATTCCATGTATCGTCCTACTTTCTGTTTCTTGTTTTACTGTCCATTTTAAGTAAACATTGTCTGACAATGAACTAGTTTTTCTTGTAACTCTTTTTTGGCTTCTTCAAAATAAAATTCTAAAAAATTATCGATCTTTCCGTCCAACAGTTTATGGCAATAAGAAATAGAATCCCTTTGATTGGTAAACTGCTGTTCTTCATATTCTTGCAAAGATTTTAAGTGAAGCTTTTCTGAAATTTGTTTTAAACGAATTACTGCTTCGTTATACTCTTGTTCCAATTTGTTTAAAGGATTTGATCCTTTCTTTTCTGCTAATTGATCTCTACACTGATCAAAAAAACGGCTGTAATCCGAAAAATAATTTCGAACTTTTTCTGTAAATAATTGATTAAAATAATCTGTATTATACACTGCGCCTGCCTCACTTATATTTTGGCTTTTTTCTTGTGCTATCTTTTTTTCAGGGATCATCATGGCATTTCTGCTCCAACCGCACACCTGAAATACAGACACTTTGTCAGTCAAATACCCTTGCTTATTCTCACGAAATCACAAGTTCCATCTAGTATCATCAGCGCTCGCTTTAGCAAGCGTCTTAAGGATTTTATAAATGGTTCCTCAACCAACTACACAAATTAACTAAAACATGCTATAGTATAGTTTCCTAGGCTATGCTATGCACATTTGTTATGTGTATATGGAACAAGAAAGAAGCTATTACTGGATTTTTTCTTGCTCACTATTCAGTTGTCAAAGATCATTCGTTAATAATTGAGTTGATTGTGATAACCGTAAAAAAAAACGAAAAAAAGAGTCAGTCGCCTTAGTAGCAACTGACTCCTTTTTTCACTGTTAAAACGTTGGTTGCGCCGATAAATAACATGATTCCACACACAATAGATTCCCTACGTTTCCTAAAAATTATATATAAAAAATAAATATAATAATTATAAATCGTAGAACTATTACCAAGAATGTGTTATCATATTACCGTTGTGGCGCAAGCCATAACAGTGAAGGAGCCTAGGTGTGCTAGGTCTTGTGGCTTTCTGGCGTCGAAGGGTTACCAGCCCTGAGCCTTTAAGCCTTCCTTCATTTTTTTTGTATCTACGTACACATAACTGACTGTGCTAAGTATCACAATCAACTCGCTTACGACTTTACCCTTAATTAAAATAATTGTCAAGTAAAATATCGGAATAAGCATATATGTAAAATTTAATCAATCAAATCTTACAAGTAAAAAGTTTAACATAACAAAACCAAATAAACAAACGCTTGTTCTTTTTTTGCGTCCGAAAAATCATAACCGTTGAGTTTGAACTCATAATCGTTATTTTAAATTAAATTATAATTAGAAATTCGTGTTTTTTATCATCGTTTTATTTTTATATTTAAGCGTTCAATACTGAAGTCCGCTTACTATATGTTTGCGAATTAGATACAAATTTGCTATAATTTAATTAACAAAAAGGAGCTATGCGCGAACATAGCTCCCATGTAGAACCGTTAAAAAGACGGTGACTGTTATAATACGGATTTAACCATCTACAACTGGTCAAAGTGCTAGATGGTTATTTTTTTTGGTCTTTATGGTCAATAATCAGCAAAACTAACGTCGCAAAAGCGATCATCAGTTGGATTGCTTCAAAAGTTGACACTTGCTTACTCCCTTCTAGGGATAAAGCTATGAACCATAGGCATCACCCCTTTTTCAAGAGACTAGCCACCATCTTTTCACTTCTCTACCTCTCAATTATATCATATTTTATAAGCTAATTTCTTCGATAATTAGTCTTTTCTCTAATAGTAATTTGTGAATCAAATTATTAACCTAATTTTCATTTCCAATACTAGGACTATAGATTTTAATAATTTTTTTGGATAAATGTAACTCCATATCTAAATTAGTTACACCACTATATAATCTATAATAAAAAGGCAATTCGGAGTACATGGAACATAAAAAAGAAGCCATTCTTTTGACGAACGACCTCTCCTTTGATTTGTAATATCCAAAACCATTATAGCACTTTATTTTCCGCTAATTTAAATCATATCAATCTTTTCTCTGAACAGACATCCCTATACCAGTAAGTTCAGATAACTCATCTAAACTTAAATAATTTCCAATTTTTACAATTTGTTTATCAATTTCAATGATTGGTAAACTTTTAATGTCTTTAATTCTCAATAGCTCGAAAACTTTAGAATTTTCAATAAAAGGTTTAATTGAGTCACTTAAAATAAACAAATTTGTTTCTAATTTTTTTTCATTTGTACGATTATAAAACTCTTTTGTAGCAAAATCTTCATGTAACGATTTGAAAATAAATAGTTCTTCATCATCAACTTGATCAAACACATAATATGAAATTATCATTTTCCTATTGTCAATCCTCCTGCAGTACTTGAAACCGATCCAACACCAAAAGTATTGTATACCTGCATAGCCAATCTAACACTATAATAATTTCTTTTTCCAGTATACGTAAAATACATACCTCCGCTATAACCAGTCACATTATATAAATTTACTGTCTGTGTATATGATTGTACATTGCCTAAATTTAATCGTGTAGATATACGATACATTGGTGAATTTGGACTTGTTATAATATATTCTGTGCGACCTTGAGTATTACTTATTTTTTTCGTTGAAGCTGTTAATCGTAACACATTTGCAGATAAACGTAATTTAGAATCTTGATCAGACACAGTTTCTGTAGTATAAAAAGTATCTCCACTATCAAATCCTTTAGACTTAAAATATTCTTGTTCATCTAACGTTAATTCATGGAATGGAATAGCTTGTTCTTGTGTCTGTAAATCAATCTCTTCACCATTTACTACCATACTTGACAATCCAAAACCAACAAAACCAAATAAAGAAATTAAAACTATAGTTAATACTTTTTTCATAATACGATTTCTCCTTTAAGTTTTCTCCAAATTAAACAACAACAAACTATCTTTAATATTCTCTAAACCACAAACATTTTAAATTTTCTGAATTTTCAGTCTTAAACAGACAACAAATTTCTCCTAATTCTAATCCATCGCTAACCCTCCTAAAATTTCCATATTGAGACTATATCATGACTGAAATAATTTTTAGCAAAAATATCATAAAAAGCTATTTTAAACACATAATCGTGTTACATATGTAAAAAAAACTAAAAAAGCTTATGATTTAAAAAAATATAAAAATAGAGGTCGTTCTGTTAAAGAACGACCTCTATTTTTATTTGTAATACTCAAAACTATTATAGCACTTTATTTTCTGCGGTGCTTTTTATGAAAAAAACACAACTATACTAGTAAGTACATGATAATTCATCTAAACTTACTAACATTCCTTTATTCAGCTTCTCGAATTGTTGTTATTCCCACAATTTGAGTAAACTGACTTTCAGTAATATTTAGTTTTTGAGGTGGATTTCCAACATTTTTATTCCACCAAATTCTCTTTTCAAATGGAAAACTTTTCACAGACATAAACTCTATATAAAAGTTTTCTAACTGGGCTTTTTCTGAATTTCTTAGTACAAATGTGCGAGTGATACTAGTTCTAGGGGCTATATCTCCTAAATATATTCCTCTGGGTCTTTCTTCTTCATCAAGCGAAATTAAACCACTGTGCATTTCAGCAATATTTTCAGGAGTTGCAACTGTCACATTGTAAATAGTTAAATCCGAGCCATTATGTAATGTAACATCATACTGAATCTTTTCAGTACCAGAAAATACTCTATTATCTTTCAAATCGATACTAACTTGATTTATTCTGTCTAAAGATACTTGTCTATACGATAATAAACTTATTAATAAACTTAAAGTAGCTACAACTATTGTAAAAATATCTTTCCAGTTCTTTTTAAAAAATTCTTTCAACAGATCACTCTTTCCTTTGGTTTTGAACTCATAATCGTTATTTTGAATTAAATTAAAATTAAAAACGTGCGTTTTATCTTTATCTAAGCGTTCAATACTGCAGTTCGCCTAGTCTATATTTGCGAATTTGATAATATTTTGCTATAATCTAATTAACAAAAGGAGCTATGCGTCAACATAGCTCCTATGTAGAACCGTTAAAAAGACGGTGACAGATATTAATTGTTTTATTCAAACCATCTAACGCCCTGTCAAAGTGTTTAGATGGTTATTTTTTGTCCTTATGGTCAATAATCAGCAAAACTAACGTCGCAAAAGCGATCATCAGTTGAATTGCTTCAAAAGTTGACACGTGCCTACTCCCTTCTAGGGATAAAGCTATGAACCATAGGCATCACCCCTTTTTCAAGAGATTAGCCACCATCTTTTCACTTTTCTACCTCTCAATTATACCATATGCCATCAGTTAATTTCTTCGATAATCAGTCTTTTTTCTAATAACAATTTGTGTAATAAATTTCTTCCTTTTTTTTCATTATCAATACTTGGAGAATAAGCATGCAGCAGCTGACTAATTTTACTAGCCAAATCTAACTCCATATCCCTAGTGGTTTTATCTCCATATCTTTCGTAGTAGAAAACCAATTTAACATAGGAGTCATATACATCATAATGATCAAAAATAGTTTGAAAATATGAATAATCCAAGTTACTTAATGAATGACCAAAAAAAGCTATTTCTTCAATTTCATCTTTACTAGGCAAAATATCTACCTTATAGTTTTTTGCTAATTTTGTTTCAGTCATTTGTCGAAAGGTTTTCGTAAAACTATAAACTTCTGAACTAGGTAAAATGGCTTCTTGATCTATACCAAATAATATTGAGTCTGTTTCAGCTTTTCCATGAACATTTATAACATCTAAGCTTCTTCTACTAAAAGGATCTGTATAGTTAAATGAAAAAATTTTGTCAGTAAAATTATTTATAGATTTACCAGAAATTTCACAAATTTTATTTATTGCATTATGCTTATAAGAATTTTTGCTAGATTCGGTTTTAATATATTCTGCAAAATCTTTTTCAAATAAACGTAATTCATCATACAAATATTGTAAAAAATCATCCTCTTGATACTTCTTATTTCGATCGGGTAAAAAACTTGCTACGTGTAAACAAACCCAGCTAGAAAGACCCATATCGTAATCCTCATTAATAACTCGACAAATTTCTTTAAATGAAGGTGTTTCTGTTTTTTCATTAGTTAAAAAATCTAACATTCTATCTTCAATATTTTGCCATTGAATATCTTCTAAATTTATTTGACCAACTTTTTGAAAATAAAATAATACGATATCCCAAAAAGTTAAATTACTAGCTTTGATTGTTCCTTGCATACCTAACCTTATCTCAAGTACCTCATACTCATGTATATTATAAAAACCTTTCTTTCTCTTAGCATGAGTAGTTTTAAGATCAAAAAGTGTAGAAAATGAATACACAGGAGCATTTAGTCCAGTTGATCCAAGTTTATGCTTTTGTTCAAATATTCTATAAATTTCTAATAAACCATCGTTTATATTTTCAGTAATTCTTTTTTCAAAAAAGTCCGCATATCTAGATTTTAAGCCACAGGCTAAATCAAAACCATTGCCCAAAATGATTAATTTTTTATTTTCCATTTTTTATACACCTTTTTGTTATTTAACTATCTAGTTTACATAATCTCGATTATAACAAGTATCAGTTCTATCAACTTTTTTTGCCCTTTTAACTGAAATTATAACACGACTAAGACTAGTAACTGTGGACTCTTTACTAAAAGATACTCTGAGCCAATTCCTATGGTCACTACTGATTTCAAACTTCGCTTGTCCAATCATGCAAAGAGACCGTCGGGAATGCTTCTCTTGATTCAGCTTGTTGTTTTGCAGCAATCGGATTTTCCATAAACCAGTTTTTAACGTAAACAAAGATTAGATTTTGAATATTTTCAACTTTTTCTGTTTTCTGTTTTTGATAGGCTTTTAAAAGAGTTTGATATAATTCTTGCTCGGCATTAAGCCCATAAATATCTAGATCCTCAAAAATAATTTTAGTCTGAGTATCTTTTTCTGCTTTTGCTTTTGCGTTATGGATTGTCTGAACGGTCTTTTGAGCTTCACTGTAACTAGATGAGAATGTTTTAATCAAACTTAGTACTCTCTCAGGGATAAACGTGGCAATGCTATTGTCTTTCATGATCGTTTCAAAATTATCTAGCAATAATTGATCTTGTAGGTGATCTTTCTCAGTGTCTATATTGTGTCTGTTAGTGTCTAAGTTATTATTATTAAGTTCTTTGGCAGATTTTGCTAGTCCGCTATTATCAAAGGATTGAGAGCTTTTCGAGTGGGTAGCAAATTCTGCTAGTCCGCTATTATCAAGGGATTCGGAAGTTTTTGCTTCTTTAGACTGGGTAGCAAATTCTGCTAGTCCGCTATTGTCAAGCTTTTGAGCATGATTTTCCCTTTTTTGCATTAAATATACATCTTGATTTGATACTTCTAGTTCCGCTAAATAAAGTCTATTTTTTTCATTTTTACCAGTAGTTTTGTTGAATCCCATAGGCACTTGTTTTAGAAGGCAAAAATCTTCTAATTCTTTTTTTATGCTTGTAATACGTCGCTCGCTGCAATTCATCATATTGGCTAATTCTTTTCCAGTAAATTCGAAATAGAGATTACCTTGCTCGTCAATTTGATTTTTTATTATAGCAAGTTCACTTCTTGCTTTTAATAGCATGTATGCAATTTTTGCACCTTCCGACAATTCTTTATAAGTATCACTTTCAATAAAGACTTTTGGGTATTGATAGTATAATTCGTTATAAGCACGATTTGCTTTTAAATAATTAAAAGTACTCATTGTTTGCCTTCTTTCTTAAAAATTTATATATCAATTCTCGATTTTCAACAATTGAACTATATCATGTATTTAAACTTAATAAAACAACTACCGTATTTAAGGTATAAGTTATACATTAAAAAAATAAGTATAAGTTATACTTTAAATCCAAATAATGTATAACTTATACTTTAAATATAATTATGATAATGCTGATTTAATAGCTAATATATTGGTGGATAATTAACTTATACTTTAAATAAATTAAAGTATAAGTTATACTTTAATTTATGTTTATATGATATAAGTTATACTTTAATTTGATGTTACATGAGGAAAAATTATTTTGGTAGCTTATCAAATTCTTCTTGTATTTCTTCTTTTATATGTTCTTCTTTTGCTACTCCTAGTCTATGCTGGATATACGAATCTGCTAATGTGTTTACGATTTTTTCAAAAGAAATTCGTCCTTTTTCACTTTGTAACTCTGTCATATAATCTTGTAAAATTGATAATTTACTATTTAATGCTGGAGAGATCTTCTTGGGAACTGATACTTTATTTCTTGTATCGGTAATTGAAACTGGTCGTCCTCTTTTTTTGAAGGATATATTTTTTGTGTTACTCAACGCACTATTGCTAAAGTTAAATTCACCGGATATATTTACGTCTTGTCGTTTGTTATTTGGTAATAATGGTTCAAACTCACCATTTTTCATTGTTTTAGGAATATCAAAGTCTTTAGGCATTACCTATACAACTCCTTTTATTTATTTAAAAACTCTTGTCTGGCATCCAGTTCTGCCAAAATATTTATAAATACTTGGTGTGCTTTATAATCCCATTGATCAAAATTTCCATTTTTATATTTTCTTAATTGTATGCCAATTTTAGAGTATCTTCTTAATCTCTTTTGATAGTGAATGAGATTTTTGGATACCACAGTTCCGTATTTTTCGATTGCTTCTTCTAATATTTCTTTATCAAAATCATCATTTGGTTCTACCATACAAGGTACAATATCTATAATTTGTAAATTAAGTTTATATCTATCGACCATGAATTTTTGATAATTTACATATTTGTTAACTCCTTCCAAAGATTCTTCGGCTGTCTGAAATGAAATTATCGAATAGTCTGAAGCTGCCATAGCATTATCGGAAAACTCGCTAATTGTCGGCGGAACATCAATAAATATTTCTTGATAGTTGTTCTTTATTGGTAGAAGTAATTTTTTTAAGACTGTAACTTGATCTAATTCATTTTCATGTTTGTTTGCAAAAGAAGAGAACGATCGAAAACTTGTGTCACATGCTAGTAGATCAAGGTTTTCATTTATATTAATAATACTACTTGCTAATTCTCCCTTTGCAATACCAGTTGTTATAGTAGTGTTGATAGTGGTTATACCAAAAGTTCTTGCAATAACTTGTGTTAAGTTTGCTTGTGGATCTAAATCTATAATGAGTGTTTTTCTATTTCTTATAATTGCATTGTCATAAGCAAGCATGCTGACAATCTTAGTTTTACCAACGCCGCCTTTGAAATTGCCAACTGTAAATGTAGTTCCCTGAAAATTATCCATATAAATCCTCCTAAGCCTTAATTGATATTTAAAGTATAACTTAAATATCAATAATGGTCAATAATAAAAGTATAAGTTAAATATTGTTCTATAAAAACGTTGAAATATAGGCAAAAAAAAGTATAAACTATACTTTTTTGTTAAAGGTATAAGTTATACTTTTAATAATTAAGGTATAACTTATACCTTAATGAGTTGGTAAATATAAATTTTTAATCTATTTGTGTCTTTAATTTTCGCCGCTGATTTGAAGTAAATTGGTCGTATTCATTTTCTAGTATCAATAATTTTTCATACACATCAGACATGTTTAAGCTTGCCGCAAGTCCTAAGTCATAAATGAAACCTACGGGCAGTGATTCAACTCGTCGATTCCGTGTGATCCAGCTTGCGACAGTACCTTGACTATAGCCATAAGACTCACAAAATTGATCCACAGTAACTCCTAGATACTTGATAATAAATACGTTGATTGGGTGGGAATAAACAAAAGTATTTCGAGACATGGTGGGTAAGCCTACCTCTCCTAATATTATTGCTTTCGCAATAATATTTTAACGTTTATAACCTGCTATTGTCTACTTCTTTTATTCACTAGGACTAATCCCTAATATCGGCATCAAAAAAATAGGCTTAACCCATTCTTGGTTGTCTATTCTTTCTTCATCCATATAGAGCTGTAGTCCAATCACACCTAATTGCCTCTTGAGCGCGTATGGGTTCCAATTGGCTAAATCTTTGATACTCAAGATTCCCATATGATTCAGTCTTTTTTTCATTCGTGAGCCAATCCCCCAAAAGTCCGTCATATCTTTAATCGTCCAAATTTTTTCTGGCACATTTTGATACGTCCATTCCGCCACAAATCCTTTATTATGCTTGGCTTCATTATCTAAGGCAAGTTTAGCCAAAAGTGGATTATCACCGACACCGACGGTTGCGATCAAACCAGTTTGACGGTAAACGTGTAACTGTATCTGTCTTGCGAGCTGTCTGCGTCTCTCACTTCTTGTACCAGGTGTCGTAAATAAGTTCAGCGATTTTGTTACTTTAAGAATTGATTCGTCGATCGAATAAATCAATAAGTCTTCATCTGCGACGTATTGCCGAAAAATACTGTTTACTTCCATATTTTTCTTTATATACAGGTTCATTCTTGGCGGAACAATGTGCAGTTCTTTAGGCAAAGGATAAGGTAAATCACGTGGTCTACTAACGTTTGTGATTCCGTATTTACTTTTGGCAGTGGGTGAAGCGGCTAAAGTAAGTCCTGACCCTGTATTATCTGCTCGACTCATCACAACTAAAGGCGTTGTTAATGGATCTAAATTTCTTTCGACACATTCAACGCTCGCATAAAAACTTTTTATATCGATCAAAAAGTAATCATTGACTAGCTCATTTGAGTAAACAAGCATATTTTTCTCCCCCATTTCAATTCGATTATACAAACATACGTTCGCATTTGTAAAGGGGAACATTCTAAAATAGCAAAAAAGTCAGACTATTTGTCTGACTATCATACACCTACTTATTTTTTTCGTTTAGCAATTGAAAGTCTTGATCAATGAATTGGTAACAATTCCCACAATTTTTACAATGGTATTGTTTCGTTTGAATATTGAGTTGAATCAGCTCACCACAAGCACAATCGATCGATACAGCCGTTCTTCGTTCTAATCCATATAATGGACGTCCCCAAAAAGTGTAGCCTAATTGTTGTTCTTTCATTCACTTCATTCCTCCATAAAAATATATTTTATCTGTAGTTGGTATAACGCTTAGTTCAACCAATGATACGTCTCAATGAGTGAACCGGACCTTAGAATGTTCGTATGAACAACCATATTTTGAATTAAAACAGATTACTCCCTATTTACTATCTCTTAACTGTAACACATTTGTATTTAATGTTTCGTCTAAATTTCCCTCAGTATTTGTTTCACAACAATGTGAATTGAAATATTTATTCTTATTGAATGATCAGAAACTCAGAAGTATCCGTCTCTGATAAATTGTTCATGCATTAATAAATTTTATTTTAATGAACAATGATCTAATGATAAGATTATTGAAACAAAAGCTAATGACCGTTCAAATCATATACTTATAAAAAAAGCCTTCAGAAAATATTTTTCTGAAAGCTCTTTTTATAAGATCTATTGCGTTACACTTATTTTATACGACATGAAATACTAGAGAGTTATTGATTTCCACACTTAACTCATTTCCACAAAGTTCTTTGAGGTACGTACGATAGTCCGTCTCAACGATTCGCAGGATTTCTTTTATAGGCCATTTATTATAGTCATAACGAATCAACTCTGCTATCAGTGTTAGTTTCGCATCGATTCCCAACACTCTAGGAAGCTTTTCCCAAAAATTTTCTGGCGAAATCGTACTTATCAGTTGATCGAGTTGCTCGAACTGTTGTACAAGGTAATCATTCAGTTCTTCTGCTTCCCTTTTGTCTTGGGGCATACTTTTTTCAAACTGACGCATATATGCATCCTTCGTTAAGAGTGGTTTCATTTTGTGCACTCCTTTCTTTTTTAATCATTTCTGACTGATTTGATAAAATTTTTCTGCTTATTTATTGATCAGACTACAGTAACCCATCGAGGATTTTTAAATCATCATTCTGGGTAACGATTTGATCTATCAGAGATTCTAAAGACATAGCAAGATAAGAGAAAATGATACTCTTTTCTAATTGTCAGGAACTGCACTTAATTCCCATGTCAACGTTGTCGAATAACTGGTTGCTTCTGGATTCGTTCCTTTAGGTACATACAGACTGACACTTTCTCCTGCCGTCTCGCTATCACCGAAACGATAGATCCAAGTACCTGTCCCCTCATTCCCTTGTGCTTTAAGTAACGTCCGCCGATTTCCAGGTACTAACCTACATGGAACAGTAAATTGGAGTCCTGGTTCCGTTCCACCTTGAGCAGTAACGACTTGTTGGTTTGACAGAATTAAACTAGCTCCATTAAGCATTTGGTTCTCTTTGCCTTTAAACTGTTCATTTTGTGTAACCGCCAATTCCCAACCGTTTCGCTTAGATTCTGGACGTCGATCACTAATCTGAATATAATTTGGGCGATCTTGTGTTTCATTGACCGTTCCGTCTTCGTTCAGTAAACGTTGCGGTTGCGCATAATATGTTTTATCTTTGACTGAGATATTCTGTTCTCCAAAATTGAAGCGAGAGGCAAAATCGATACTTAGTGGACCTTGTTCTTCTGGAAGAACTGGTGGATTTTCTGGAGTCACTTCTATTTCAGGATCCAAAGGATCTACCGGTAAAACATTATCTGAGAGCTCAACAATATAAGTTTTAGCTTTTTTAAATATTGCATCATGATAAGTATAATCATTTGCTATCGGATTTCTATTCCCATACTCACTATTAGTTTCAGGCCTTCTAAAAACACTATCAATAGTACTAAAATGATCAATCAAGACTCCTTCGTTGTCTTCCATTGATACTTGTACTTCATCCCCCTCCATTAGCTTACTTTTAAGTTCAAAAGAAAAACTACCATCATTTTTAACTTGTTGCTTTTCTATAAATTGATTATTAATATATAATAAAGCATTATTTCCAGGGATGTTTATTGAGTTTGGAAATGCCTCGATATTAGTTGTATTAGTAGTTAAGTTTATATTATGCCCGAAGTCAACTAATTCCGGTGGAGTTACATTCAATACTGTTATTGGGCTAATTAATTCTAATTCGTCTTCTGACAAAGAGATTCTCCCTTCATTCGATCCTCTGCTGATTGAAACAAATTCAATGGTAGACCCTTTATTAAGAAGGTCTTCAAATTCAAACAGTATTCTTCCTCCTTTTCCTGGATCATTAGCTTCTTTTTCTTCCCAAGTTTGAATTGGAGATTCATTTCCTACGGTAGAAGCTGTATAATTTTTAGAATTATTATCAGGATCTGTAACTTTTATTTCAGCTGTAATTTCATCCGTACCAGCTTCTCTTTTATCATCTAGACCCTCTTTATAAGAAAACTCAGCTATAAATGATTTATCAGCATTCGTCGGCTGTCTAAATCCTTCAAAAATAGGTTTTGAGTTATTAGCTGATATTCTAGATACTCTTCCTGACAGTCCAGGTAAAGATGTTGAAAGATCAGGGTTATTGTTCGAAGAAGCAGAAGCAAAATCCCGACCTTCATAAGAGACATCAATTTTTTTAAAGAAACCGATATCAGGATCACTATCAAAATGGCTTCCTGTTGACCATGCAGAAAAAAAGGTATTAGTAATATTTAAATGAGAACCAGCTTTCGTTCCGAAAATATCTCCTCCGGCTTGTCTTACATTCTTAAAGTCGAAATAGTATGGAGAATCTACATTGAAGTCCATGGTATCTCCTGCCACGAAAACACCATATTCACGAGTACTATTTGAAGATCCTTCTGAATAAAAAACTGTATCTGGATTTTGATTAAACGTTAGATGTCCACCAGCAGAATGCAAAGCTGATGCATAATCATTTATTAATCGTAATTGTGATCTAGTTCCCTCTGCGCCATTGTTATCAATACTAAAACTATTGTTTCCATCGCCAAGATAGACAGTAGAAAAATTTTCTGAAATAGATCCACTACTCGGACGGTCGGTATAATGAGTATTATCTAAATCTAGATTTCCCCCGCTTGTAATACTAATGTTATTATTGGAACCAGCCATGGATATGGCACGAGTATTATTACCAGGGTTATCAAATTCAACATGTTTTGTGAAAACTGACGCATTATTTTTTATAGATAGATTATTTGAACCTCCAGCAAAATTAATTAAAGGATTATTTCTTCTTGCTGAGCTCTCAATGTTTATTTTCGAAAAATTATCTATAGTAACTTCAGCATTCGCTGTACTCATTCCTATAGAAGTACCATACAAATTATTACTTAGAATTTCAGAATTATTATCTACCGTAAAAACTGCAGATTCACCATTCATAAATATGCTTCTACGTCCTCCTGAAAGAACATCAATAGATATCTTTGAATTTTTTGAAACTTCTAAAATAGGTGAAGCCCCATCAATTCTTATAGCATTGTTATTTCCATCTGCTGCAGTGTTTGAGTTGCTCCGTGCACTGATTGATATGTTAGAGTTATCACTTACTTTTAATGATGGATTCGCATTTCCATTTCCTACTAAGATATTTTCATGCACACCAACTCCACCCTCTATAGAGATTGCACTATTATCCAAAATCTCCAGAGAAGAGTCTTGCCCATTCATAGTTATTCCATTTGCAGAACCAGTAGTTTTGATATCAATATCACTTTTTGATGCATGAAAATTAATAGTATTTCCCCTTAAATTTATACCATATCCTATTGTAGTATTGATATTAACATGACTATCATTAAGTTTTATATCAGCACCAGTTCCCTCTAAGTTCACTGCTGATTGCGTTTCGGATGTGACCGATAACTCCGAGTTTTCTACCAATAGTTTAGGATTATCTCCAGATAGATGCAGTCCTCTTTTAGAGGCAGTGCTTCTCACAGTCAGATTGCTTTGTCCGCTGATACTAACTGTTGGTCTTGCTCCTGGTAAAGTAATTACATTATTACTTGTATTAGAAGGCTGCGCTGTTGTTCCTATAGCATCTATAGTTAAACGAGAATTCTCTAAATTGAATTTTGCGTTTCCTCCCCTCATATCGATTACATTTGCTGTCCCTGCTAAAGTTTTAATATTTACATAAGAGTTGTCATTAATATTTATACTTGGATTGGGCATATCAGGAGCCGTATAAAATATATAAGTATTCGCTTTTTCAATATTTACTTCTGATGAACCGCTAACCTCTATATCTGTGACATTAATAAATGTATCTGAAGCTGATTGGGTATTTTCAAACTTATTTACTCCTCCTGTGAAATGAATCTTAGCTCTACGTGCAAGAATTAATGGAGATCTATTTATAGATGATTCTCCAATATTTTCTAATTCAACTACCCAGTTATAACTATCAGTATTTGTACTTTCAAATATTGGTCTTTGCCCAATTTTTGAAAGTGTAGTATTTTCAAAACGTAATGTTCTTTTTGTATTCTCTGAATAGCCAGATAAAACTAAACTACCATTGTCAGCGCCAAAATTAATTGAGTGACCATTTCCTTTGACTAATAAGCTTCGATCTATTGAACCAATTGCTGTTGATACACCAGTGTCGCTTCGATTCAGATTATCACGCACCTCAATAACTCCAATTTCAGGATTAGCAACGGCTAAGCGAAATTCTTCAAACGTATTGACTTCAATGGTTTCTCCATCAAAATGTGTATGGTTGATTATCTTTTCTTCAACATCATCAACAGGTTGATCCAATAATGGTGCTGATGTATCTATGCCCTCATCTCCATCTGTATTTTCATCAGAAGCATCTTCATCGATTGTTTTATCATTATGATCTTTCTCTTCATCTTTTACAGAATTATCAGGTTGCTCTACATCTTGTGTTGAATCCATGATGTTATTGCTCTTATCTTGTTGAATCTCAATAGTTGCATTTACTTCTTCTACAAACACTTCATAACTACCTGCTGTGTCAAATACTAAAGGAAGGCCAAACTTAGTTTGAATACGTTCTGAATGAATAATCCATTCATGAGATTGCTCTCCTTGTTCGACTGAAATCCCTTCTGGCAATTGCTCTTTGATGATCGTTGCTTCTTTGGGTAAGATAACTCGCGCCTCTGAAACTTCTTTATCCGAAAAGAATGTCACTTGTAAGGGTTCTTCTACCTTCCCTTGTAATTGAGATTGAGGAAAGAAAAAGTGAGGATCACTGAATAGTTCTTCTAAGGAGTTTTGAACAGACAGTAGTTCCACTAGTTCATGTTCCTCGGTATCCATCGATGTATCTGCGGAAACCATACTGCCTGATATGGATACTGATTGCATCATTAAAATTGCCGTTCCCAACAAAAGTATCGCCCTTCTTAATCTTGTAGTCATTACATTCACTCCTTCTTACTTATCTTGTTCGTTTGCTCTAGCTTTTTTTTAATTAGTGGATAAAGAACGATTCCAAGTAATAAAACAAGTAAAGTAATGGAGCCAATCATCCACCAATTAATGCTCGTATCGATTGTGACATCTTTCTGATTCAATGCTCGTGCTTCATCTGCTTCGATCGTAAAGGTTTTTTCCCATTGCCATTCCTCTTCTCCTGAACGTGCCGTCATTTTCAATAAATAGTCACCACTGCGAAAACGATCACCTTCTAAAGAGATCGGAAAGTTGAAATTGGAGTTTGGTGCCATTTGCATTTGTTCTTGACTTGCTTGGTATAAAATCTCTTCTTCGCCCACTTTTTGAACCGTAGCTTCGACTTCTAAGCGATTCACGAAGGTCGGTGTGAAGTTTTGTAGATTCGCACTGATCACATTGCGATAGTTGAGTTGATCAGCAAAAACATCTAACAACTCTAAATCCGGTTGTACAGCATTTTGTTTGTTGCTCACAACTACACCTATGATATACGCAAACTCATTTTGGATGGCGACACCCTCTTCATTACTCGTTTCTTCTGATGCTTCTTCTTTGACTTCTGACACTCGTAATCCACCCGCTAATAATCCTTCAAATTCTTCTGTAGGCATGTTCAAGTCAAGCGTAACGGTCTTTGTTTCATTTCCAGCAAGTTCAAGGATTTTTGGTTGTTCAATCAACTCAGCCAGTGAATGTTTGAGTGTTGGATCTGCTTTATCCGCGTCTTGTCCGTATTCTACTACTCCCATCACGTTGGTATAAGCAGTATGTGGAGTAATTTGGATTTTCTTTGCTTTTGCATTGGCATTTTGTAGTTTCAGCGTGAGTTTTTCTGTCGTATTTGGTGCAAGATTCAATTGAAAATAACGATCATTTCCTGACTTTTGATTTTCTGAGAACTCCGGTGTCACATAAAAATTCAATGTTTCTTCTTCTGCGCCCACACGCATCGATGACAAAAAACTAACCAATAACATGAGCAGTATGATCCCTGCTTGATGGATTTTATTTTTTCGATATGTATTTGTTTTTTTCATTCTTCTACCCCTTCCTTTGAAGAGAGTAGCGCTACAAACTTGTAACGCTACTCCATGTACTTATATAAGTTTCGTAAAGACTATGCTTCGTTCTCTTCATCTACACCGCTACTATCAGGTGTAGTGGATAATTCCCAAGTTAGTGTTGATTTGTATTGTGTCGCATCTTTTGCTGTAGAACCAGGAACAAATAATTGGATCGCATCATTTGTTACTACGTCAGTAGCATCGTCCGCCTCTTGTGCATCTAAGTTTGCTTGGTTGCCCCAAACGACTGAAGAGACACCTGCGCCTTTATCTTTTTCTGCTGTCATTACTGATACAGAAGAAGCATTTGGTATCAATTTCAATCCATCCGTATGAGCCACTGGCGCATTCTCAGGCGTACTTCCTTCGTACTGGATTCTTGGATTCAACAATGAAATCTCTGCACCAAGCAATGTATCATTGACTGTTTCATTCGTTGCTTTAAAGTCGGTCATACGTACTTGCAGATCCCAACCAGCATTCGTTCCACGCACATCTTGTACTTGCGCAAAACTGACATAAGGGACTTTGTTTTCTTCACCAGTCGTGCCCGTTTTTTGTTGCTTTTCTGCAATCATATTGTAGGTTTGATCTTGATTAGAGATAACTTGTGAACCGAAATTCATCGTTGCAGCTTTCATGATGGATAAAGGTCCTGTGGTTCCTGGTACTTCAGGAGAAATTTCTACATCTGGACCTTCTTCTGGTGGAACAACGACTAATTCTTCATCCTCATTCGCTGTAAATTCAATTGTTCCATCAGTTGTTACATTACGTACTTCTTCTGCGAAGGCTGTGATACCCCCGACAAAAATTGTGGATGTTACTGCTGCAATGGTTGCTAATCTAACAAATTTCATTTATTTAAATCCTACTTTCTTCATTTTTTTCTTTTTTCCATAGCCAAAAGCCAAGTGTTGCTATGATCAACAGAAGACCAAAAATTGTCCATATACTCTTCTGTTCCTCATTTGTTTTCGGTAATCTTCTGGATATTCCGTGTTCGGTATCTGACGGTTGCTGGGAAATTTCTTTTGGTAAATCTGGTTTGACCTCAGCTTCTGGTGCCGGAACTGGTGTTCCAGGTGTTTCATATACACCAGTAAAACCAATGGCCCCTTCAGTTTCCGCCGAACGTACCTCTGCCCCATAAACAACTAGTGGTGCATAAAATTGAATCAGTAACATACCCATACTTAGTATGTATTTTTTTTTGTATTTCATATCCCTCCTCCTTTATAAGTCTTTGAATAATTAAGAAACTAATTTTAATTAACTTCTTAATCTTCTTAATTAGAATAACTATAAATAATTCACAAATAAAACCGTAATTATCAGGCATGTATGATAATTACGGTTTTATTTATTTAATATGTAGTATTGGTAGAAAAAATCTTGTTTTCTACCAATACAATTTTTATTCAAAGAATCCACCTGAGACGGTTTTCTCTCAGACTGATTATTGATAAGATTCCTTACATTTACCTACTAAAACTATTTTCTAAAAGAATTTTATTTTTTTAGAAGAAATTCAAGATCTTCTTTTGAGCTAATTTCAATTAATAAAGTCTCCCAATCATTAATATTAGGTATTGTATTAAATAATATATATTTTTTTGTCGATATATTTTCAAAATATTCACTGTAATTGGTAACGACTATGTCGATGTAATTAGATTCCATAAAATTTTCAAAATACATTTTATCTATAAAAAATAAATTATGAAATGAAAAATATTTAGTTGCTTTTGCTTTAATGTTTTGTCTAATAAACGTATCACCTTCTAGTAAAAACACGATATTTTTTTGTTTCTTTACATATATATCTCTCAGCGTTTGTCTTAATCTTAAAAAATTACTAACAATATCCTCTTTATAAATGTCTATTTTCAATTTTTTAAGTACTAGTTGAACGTACGGATATAAATTTTCATACGCTACTAAATTATAATTTATACTATCTGTAGTATGATCAGTTATATTCATCAAATAGACTGATGACAATAAATGTTTTATTTTGACAGACGTAAAAAATGAGGTTAGAAAAATAAAATCTAGTTGCTTGTTTTCACTAAATATTCTTTGGTCATTAAAAATTTTTTTTACTAAACTATCTATTTGAAAATAACTTGAAAATTGATGACAGAATTCTAATTCTTTTGATTGATTTGTCGTTCGGTTACTAATATATAGATAATAAATATAAGCTAACTCATCGACAGGTAATTGGTGATTATAGACCATATACACATACCTATCTAATTTTTCAAATTCATTGTTATTATTATTGATATATATCTTATTACTTTCTTTTGACAATGAAACAATATGACCTTGCAAGGATCTTTCAATCGATATATATATATAATATGCAAGCTCTAAAGAAGTAATAGAAGTATTATTTTGAAATTTTTCATTTTTAAATAAAGTTTCTGCAAGTTCTACTACCTTCAAATCTGGAAAGACAGTATGAGGAGTATAATTAGAAATATAGTAGAAATCTACAAAAAATTTACGTATATTTACTTCCGAACCGACAAAATTCAAGGGGTTATATTGTATTGAAAGCTTATATTTAGTAAAAATATCCTCTACTTTAGTTAAATATCTCACTAATGTTGTTTTAGAAATATATAATTTATCGGACCATTCATCAATAGAATAAAGATTACTATAAAAAATATTTTCTAAAATGATAAACAACGGTTCCTGACTCAATAGCTCTTTCTTAAAAGATAAGTATTTCTCCATATTTTTTATTTTTAGAGTATATCCCGTATGAAATGAAGTAATTTCTGAGTATTTTGAAATTTCATTTTTTATTTGATTTACATCTAATATTATTGTTCTTTCTGCAACTCCTATGGCTTTCGATAAATCCGTTGAAGAAATTACTTCAGATAGTTCTAAAAAATTTAATATAGTTAACCAACGCTTATTTTTTTTATTACTTAAAAATTCTAACTGAAATTCCTTCATTGTATACTCCCCCAACTCATCATTAGAACTTTACTCTTGTAACTTATAAATCTATTTGTTGTAAATTGAAAATAATAATACGATTATTTAATAATTTTATTATAATATATATTTTCTATTTAGTTATCTCAAAGTAACTCTTAGACTTATACTATTCTTAATATTATTTAATTCAATAAAAAAAGTTTAGTCATAGCATATAAAAGAATTTAATAAAGCTTTTTTTAATCCAGATTTAGTTATACGTAATATACATACCAAATAAAATCATTAAATAATCTCAAATAATTATCTATAAGCTACTATACTTTTTATTAGTATAATATTACTTATGTGTATTATTAGAGTTTACCCTAAATAGACACTAGCCGATCATTGTCATTTTTATATTTAAACGACAAATAATTAGAAAAATTTGTTCCATTTAAACATAAAAATGACAGTTGTTCTCCTATCTTCCTTCACGTTACGGAAACATACATTCGTGTTTACAACGAGGATCTTCTCTAAACAGAAAAATAGCCAGACAACTGTCTGACTATCATACACCTACTTGTTTTTTTCGTTTAGCAATTGGAAGTCTTGATCAATGAATTGGTAACAATTCCCACAATTTTTACAATGATATTGTTTCGTTTGAATATTTTGCTGAATCAGCTCACCGCAAGCACAATCGATCGATACAGCCGTTCTTCGTTCTAATCCATATAATGGACGTCCCCAAAAAGTATAGCCTAATTGTTGTTCTTTCATTTACTTCATTCCTCTCTAAAAATATCTCTATTCGTAGCTAGTATAACGCTTTGTTTGGCCACTGATACATCTCAAAAAGTGAACTTGATCTTAGAATGCTCGTATAAACAACGATCTGTTTGATTTGAAAGAGATTTTTATATTCATTTTATAAATCTTCTACTCACTCGCTTCTATTTGTTTCTTAATTCTAAAAAGCGTGCTACGACTGAACCCCGTTATGGCTTCCACTTCTTTGTACGATTTACCGGAAGTAATCAATTCATATGCGTGCCTCTTCTTTGGTGTAATTGTTGCTTTCGGACGTCCCTCTTTAAAATTAGGATTATTCTTTTTCGCAAACAATTTCCCTTCCTGAGTACGTTCTACAATCATATCACGTTCCATTTCAGCTACACTCAACAACGTGCGTGTAACCATTCGACCCATTGACGTATTTTCGATCGTTCCAAGATTCAATACCTTAATCGTGACATTATCATCGAGTAAAGGTTCAATAATCTCTAGTGCTTCTCTTGTATTACGGGCGAATCGATCAAGTTTCGTAACAACGATTTCGTCTCCAGGCTTCAGACCAGCCAACAGCTGATTAAACTTTGGTCGATCTCGTTTCGTACCTGTAAATTTTTCAGAAAAAATATTCTTCTTCTCAACACCGTTCTCAAGCAGCTGTTGGATCTGCTCCTTTGTACTTTGAGAAGCAGTTGAGACACGTGCATAGCCATATTTTGTCATTTAACCCACCTGCTCTTACAAATCATCTATCGTATACTCAGAGTATCCTTCATAAAAATAGCTGACATCGATTCCTTTCATATATAACTCGCGATCGTCAATTTTATCAGTCAGAGCGTTAGAAATTAAATAGCGTATTTCTAAGTCATTTATTGGACTGCGCTCCATTGCGGAAAGATAGTCTGCTTTATCGATTAAGTTCCAGTCGACAACTTTTTGCAATTCTTCTTTCAAAATGAGATCCAGCCAAATTCTAGTGCTTCGTCCATTTCCTTCACGAAACGGGTGAGCGATATTCATTTCTACGTATTTTTTAATAATCTCGTCAAAAGAAGTTTGCGGCATTTGATCAACATGCTTTAACGAATGTTCCAGGTACATGACCGGTGCAAATCGAAAATTTCCTTTTGCGATATTGACCGTTCGAATTTTTCCTGCAAAATCGTAGATTTCTGAAAAGAGAAAATCATGAATTTCAGATAAGCCTTTAAACGTGCCGACTTCGATTTCATTTATTTTCCCCGAATCGTATAATTCCTTCGCTTTTTGCTTGCTAAGTTTTTCTTCTGCTTTTGCCAACTCAACTTGATTGGTTAAACCCAATTTATTCTCTAAAATCATGCAAAATCCCCTTAACTTTATGACATAAGTTTATGAAACACTCTCAAGCCTATTATATCGCGAATTTAACCATGTGTCAAAAACTATTAAGTTTCTGACACCTATTGAAGAATTGTTCTAAAACTCATGAATCTGATTTTTTTAATTAACAATGATTTGTCTGAGAGTTAATTGACACAAAAATATAGTAACAAATATCAACAATACTTAAAAAAGAGGGTACAGAAATTAGTTTTTTCTGTACCCTCTCGGTTTTCTTTATCTACAAGATCATTTTTTAAAAATACACATCTTATTTTTGTTGTCAATCCGAATTCTACTGTTACTAACTAATTGTGCATGCCAATATTATTTTGGATGAAAGCATCATTAAATACAATGATTAACGTTTTTGCATTACTAATAACAAAAAGTGTGAAAAGTGACAAATTAAAAATGAATCAAAATTTTGTAGAACAAATACTAAATGCCTAGTTGTCCTGGTTTTTATCAATTTGAGAGTAACTCATTAAGATCTGGAATCATGACCAATTCCCAAGTCAATGTCGAAGTATACCTCGTCGCATCTTTCGCAGTTGATCCAGGAATCGATAATTGAATTGCGCTATTTTCTACAACTTCAACCTCTTCATTCGCAAATTGTGCATTCAAGTCTGATTGGTTCCCCCAAATAACAGAAGAAGCACCTGCACCTTGTCCTTGAGCCGCAGTCATCACTGATTGTGCTGCACCGTTTGGAAGTAATTTTAGTCCTGCTTCGTGTGCTGTAGGCGTATTTTCAGTAGTGCTTCCTTCGTATTGGATACGAGAGTCGAGAAATTCGATCTCTGCACCAGTCAAGACTCCGTTTTGAGTAGTTGATGTGAAGTCACTTAGACTAACTTGCAAGTCCCATCCTGCATTTGTTCCGCGGACATCTTGTACTTGCGCAAAGCTGACATAAGGTACTTGACCAGTTCCATCTTCTAGATCAGCCATTTCTGCTTTCATTTGATAGGTCTGATTTTTTGTAGAAATCACTTGGGGTCCAAAATCCATCGATATTGCTTTCATAATCGACAAGGGGCCTGTTCCACCCGGGATCTCAGGTGGAATGGTTACTTCAGGGCTCGTTTCTGGAGGAATGACGATTAACTCCTCTGAGTTAGGCAGAAATGTAATTTGCCCTTGGGTTTTAACGTTATTGGTAGGGGTATTTGATCCAGTTTCATCACTTGATTGAGAAACGACCGTTACAGTTGAAAAAACGCGTACCTCGCGACCATTCGCATAGGTGAGAAGTAATTCTAATTGATGTTGCCCGACTTTTGTTAGAACTTCTGGATTGATAAGAGTAATCTCCGGCTTCTCGTCATCACTATCATGCGTTTGAGACACAAAGTCAAACGGATCGTACGATTTCCCCAGAATTAATTCTACCTCTAGACCAATAGGAAAAGTATTAGAAACTGGAATTCGCACGTCTTTGTACTGCTCATAAACTGTTGGATCAATGAGGTCTGTCCAAGAGACGGGCATCTGTTGATAGTCTTCAGACCTCCAGTACTCAACATTCAATACTCGATCTGCTGTATCATCACGCGTATTACCAGAAACAAAGGTGGATGCTCCTTTAAATCCTTCCCTTGCCCCATTCATAATTAGCAATTCTCGCCTACGATCTGCCGGGATATTGTGGTAATTTACAAAGTGATTATCGATGAAGACCCCATTAAAAACATTATCTATCCCTGTATGTCGGTTATATTCCATCCCAATTGCATAGCGATCCTGCCACTCTTTGAAATCAAAGACATTATTGGCAACCAGAAAATTCGATAACTCTGCCACCGTTCCTTGAGCAAAACTATCCCCTAACCCAAATTCTGGTGTTTCATACAATATAAGACCCGTATTACGAAGATAATTATTCATAATTGTGATATCACGACCGGATTTAAACTTAAATCCCCCATAGGGGCCATTATGTAGCCCACGAACGTGGTTCCCGACAACTTGGACACTTTGTGATCCTCGAAGATAAATCGCATGATCCCCTACGACCCCAAAACGATCCTCATTTTCATACATTTGTTGAAAAAAATTATCTTTGATCAACACATTTTTTGTATTATTATAAGAATTTACACCACAAGAAAGGTAGTTTTGGTCATTATGTGCAAGGACTATTTCCTGTGACTGTAACGCAGACTGGAGACGGTTGATAGTTTGAACAATCGCTTCATTACTAAAGCTTTTTATTGCATCTAATTCATTGATTCGTAAACCAAACAAATTATCATTGATGCGTACATTTTTCATATATTCATAGATTCCCGATGTTGCAAATCCTCCAATATAAATAGCTCGATTTTCAGTATCAGGAGTCGAATGTTCATGATCTCTCATAAAGATGTTATTTTGTATTGTTGCCCCATTGGATGCTTGTAAATTGATTGGGTATAAAGAAACCGGGTGATAAAAGACATTATCCTTGATTACAATACTGTTGGATCGACGAGTAAAGATACCGATCCCATCAAAAAATAATTGACTGAGTTCAATATTATGACTCGTTTGATAATCTTCATCAGATAGAGTGACATTCTTACTGGTTGTATTTTTGAAGATCGTGGGTGCTGATTGATCGCCTTTAAGTTTTAGTCCACTTCGTAATGTCACATTTTCATCAAGGATATAGATGCCTGCAGGAATATAGACTTTGTTTGTCTGTGTCATTGCCTGATCGATAATAGCTTGTAGCTTTACTGACTGATCAAAGGCACTCTCTTTATGTAGCGCATTGGTGCCAAAGATTTCTTGATCCGTCGCATCTAACCAAGCTGATTCTTGTATTTTGGTGTTCCCCTTTTGGTGGTCTTGGGCATGTATTTCTTCGATTGGCGTGATTATTAGTAGCCCTAAAAATAGTATTATTAGAGCATTTAAGGTCATTGTCATATTTTTTTTGTCCATCTTTCTCTCCTTTTTATTGATTTACCAATAATTGTCTCAAACCTCTTTTCGTATTTTTTAGTCACTATCTTTCTTTTTTTCTTGCTTGAGTCTATATTTTTCTAAAAAAACTTTCTGGTAGTTCATTCTGTTATATCCCTTGATATTATACCACATTGAATATCATCGAAGGGGTTGTTTCTGTTTTTGAATTATACTCACTTAACAAAAAATTCAATTAAAAAAATATAAAGTGAAATAGAAAAATCAATACATAAAAGACTCGTAATTGATCCCTTGGTTTCCTATCAGACCTTTTTAAGTATTCCCATAAGCTATTTACACATTTATAAAAACAGATGATAATTAACCATAAAAAAAGCTCTTATCAAAGTAAGAGCTTACACATTTAGCTTATTCCAAACAGAAATCCGCTTTCGCAAATACAATATTACATTTTTCAACGAATAGCACTTAATTCAGATAGCTATTAAATTTTTATAACTGATCACCGTTTTTTCTGAAGTAACGCTTACTTGGGCTATACTTAGAGTGACAACGGCCGAATTGTTTAGCAGGAATACGATGGTTCCAACGACTTGTTTCTTTTTATGTTTAAATGATACCAGTTGATTTTCTTTAAAAGCCAAGCCTTCGATCGATGGTTCTATTGGTTTCCACTTTCCAAAACTCATAATAATCTCCCCTTTTTAAGTATTAAAAAAACCGTCTCAAGCAATTGAGACGGTTAAACAAATCATTTATGCTGTGCAAATATTAACGGCTTGCATGCCACGTTGACCTTCTTCAGTATCAAAGGTGACTGCTTGACCTTCATCAAGAGACTTGTAGCCATCTGCTTGAATCGCAGAAAAATGAGCAAAGACCTCTTGTCCATTCTCTCCGGTGATAAAACCAAAACCTTTATCTGCATTAAACCATTTTACTGTACCATTATTCATCCTATTTCCTCCTTGTGCATCACTACGTATGCGTTTTGTTGCAATAAATGTTTGATAAGCAAAAGGAGAGTATAAATGGAAGCATAGCACTCTTAATACGTTTCAAAGTATATCACTACATTCAGTATACCACACAATTGGATTGTATTCTAATTTTATAAAATTTGGTCATTTTCTATATACTTTTTCTCAAAAAATTAATCTTGGATATTTTATGATTCGAGAAATGATTTTGCCCAACCTACATGACCTCTCATAATGATTTATATATTTTATCAAAAAGAACGGTCAATAGAGTATACCTTGTTGGACCCATATTATCTCTTGAATGTATTGATTAACTGAACATAAATTATTTAAGGGATTTTATGATGGAAAATGAGTTTTCTAAAGTATACAAACAAAAAAAGATTGCCCAGAAAGTTTTTTCTGGACAATTTTTTAGCCTATTTTCATTTCAGATTGTATACCATCGAATAGTAATTATTTGTACTTAAATTATTCCCACAAAGTTCCTTGAAGTACGTGCGATAATCTTTCTCAACAATTCGTAAGATTTCATTTATTGGTAATTTATTATAGTCATAATGAATTAGCTCGGTGATTAGACTTAATTTTGCGTCAATTCCTAGAACTATAGGAAGATTTTCCCAAAAGTTTTCTGGTGAAATTGTGCTTGTCAATTGGTCAAGTTGTTCGAACTGTTGTGCCAGATAAACATTCAGTTCTTCTGATTTTCTTTTATCTTGTGGTGTATTTTCTTGAAATTGACGCATATATTCATCTTTCGTTAGAGATGGGTTCATGTTGTATGCTCCTTTCTCTTGCCCTTTTCCTTCATTTCTGATTGATTTGATAAAATTTTCTACTTTTTTATTGATCTAGATACAGTATTGTAGATTCATCATTCTGGATAAAAATTTGATTTATCAGAGATTCTAAAGATAAAACTAGAGAAAAAACGGTATTCTTTTCTAATTTTCAGGAACACTACTTAATTCCCATGTCAACTTGGTCGAATAACTAGTCGCTTCTGGATTTGTCCCTCCAGGGACATATAGACCGACACTTTTATCTGCCGTTTGTTGATTTCCAAAACGATAGATCCACGTTCCTGTCCCAGATTCTCCGTTTGCTTGTATGAGTACTTTTCTTGTATTTGGTAAGATTTGCTGCACAGGTTCTTCTTCTAGTTCAGGTATAGTTCCACCTTGTGCAGTCACTAGTTCTTGATTGAATAACTGGATTTCAGACCCAATCAATTCATGTCCGCTTTCATTACGGAATTGTCCGTTCTGAGTAACTGATAATTGCCATCCATTGCGCTCATTGGCGGCACGACGGTCACTGATCTGCACATAGTTTGGACGCTCTTTCGTCTCGTTAACCGTTCCATCTTCATTCAGTAAACGTTGCGGTTTGGCATAATAGGTTTGGTCATGAACAGAAATAGCTTGTGAACCAAAGTCGAAGGACGAAATAAAATCTATACTTAGTTGACCTTGATCCTCAGGCAATTCCGGTATGTTTTCTGGAGCTACCTCTACTTCTGGATCCAAAGGATCTACCGGTGATACAACCTTCGCTTCATAAACCGCTCGAATCGTAGTATTTTCGTTTCCAATTGTGACAGTTGTTACTGCATTGAAGTCATTGTCAATCACGCTATCCTCTCCATTAATGATTTCCCATCGAACAAAATCATATCCTTGGTTTGGATTTGCACGAATCACTGTTTTTTCCCCTGGAGATAGTTGGGGTGTCTCTACTTCAGGCGTTCCTCCATTTATTGGATTGGCTTCTAAAACAACCTCATATTTAATTTCTTCAAATATTGCTCGAAGAACGGTATTAGAGCTTCCCATAGTAAAATTAGTATTCTCTAATTCTACATCTTCAATCACGCCGCCTGTTCCAGATGCAATCTCCCACCGGCTAAATTGATAGCCCGGATTAGGAAATGCGCTAATTCCCACTGTTTCCCCTTGAAACACAGAAGTCTTGTTTGACTCAGCACTTCCCCCTTCTATAGGAAAAATTTCAAACGCTAAATTCTTGACTGCAGAATTTGAAGGTCTAGGTGAAAACATCGAAAAACCCTGTCCTCTAGTAGTAGTTGCCCGAAATTGTGCACCATTTCTAATAATCCATCCGGTTGTATTAGAACCCATAGCAGCTACATCAATTGCGTAAGAGTCTTCAGATTCAACTACGGTAAAAGTATTTATATTTGAAGGAAGTATCACCCCAATAAGATCATCTTTCTTGATGTGCAATGTATAACTCGAATTGGAATGATAAAAGTATATAGGTGCCTCTACTGCCAAACCGTTTGAATTCTCCAGTGATATATCGGCGGTAAAGCTTGCTGGTACAGACCAACCATTACCATTACTCCACAACCACCCACGGTTACTCCGTATCAACATATCTGAACTTTGTGAAACATCGAAAAATAGATCTAGATTGCTTCCAGTTGTATCTTGAACAATATCGGGGAAAATATACTTAATAGCTGACAGGCTCCCAGAGTTGAGCGCCATACGATCGGATGCTCTCATCCAACCAAAACCTGCTGGCAGGCTAGAGTTATGTGCTTGGACGTAATGATAAGTATCTGGTATCAATTCCGGACGTATTAATTGGTCTCCTCTACTTATAATCAAGGGGAAATTATTAATATTCCAATTTCTTGGTGAAGTCTCAGAAAGTTGAGCGGCACTATTTTTCTGATAACCCAAATCATACTCAGTAACATAATCTTGATCTGATTTTTCTTCAATTGAATCGTCCTCATCCATTTGTGTTTTTTCGTGATCAGAAATTTCAATTTTCACTGTATCTTCTGCCATAGTAACCTCATACATCCCTGTTACCTCGAATACCAGAGGAAGAACAAACGTATTTTGCGCCCTTCCTGACTGAACGATCCATTCATTAGGCTGCGCCCCTTCCGAAACTGATATCCCTGTTTGTAATTTATTTTTTAAGAGTGTTGCTTCTTCTGGTAAGAATACACTCGCTTCGGACACTTTTTGATCAGAAAAGAATGTCACTTGAAGGGGTTCTTCCACCGTTCCTTGTAAATGAGATTGATGAAAGAAAAACTTAGGATCACTAGCTAGTTCCTCAATGGGATTTTGAAAGATAGATAACTTCATTTGTTCTTGTTCCTCTGTATCAGTCATTGTCTCTGCATAAACCATTCCAGCTGGCATGAATACGGCTGGCATAATCAAGATGGTCGTCCCTAACACAAGCATTACTCTTCTTAATCTTGAGATCACTGCATTCACTCCTTTTCATTACTTTTCATTACTCTTATTCGATTGCTCGTTTTTTCTTTTATGGAAAAATAAATAAAGATTGATTCCAAGTAATAACACAAGTAACATGATTGAACCAATCATCCACCAATTAATACCTGTATCAATCGTGACATCTTGCTGATTCAATGCTCGGGCTTCATCTGCATCGATCGTAAAGGTTCTTTCCCATTGCCATTCCTCTTCCCCTGAGGTAGCTTTTAGTTTCAACAGGTACTCCCCACTGCGAAAACGATCCCCTTCTAAGGAAATCGGAAAGTTGAAATTGGAGTTTGGCGCCATTTGCATCTGTTCTTGACTGGCTTGATATAAAATTTCTTCTTCGCCTACTTTTTGTACCGTTGCTTCAACTTCTAAACGGTTCACGAATGTCGGGGTGAAGTTTTGTAGATTCGCACTAATCACATTACGGTAGTTGAGTTGATCGGCAAAAACATCTAGCAAATCTAAATCAGGTTGCACGGCGTCTTGTTTGTTGCTCACAACCACACCGATGATATACGCAAACTCATTTTGGATGGCGACGCCTTCTCCATCGCTCGTTTCTTCCGTTGTGTCTTCTTTGACTTCTTCGATCCGTAAGCCACCCGCTAGAAATCCTTCAAAGGCTTCTTTTGGCATCTTCAGATCAAGTGTCACTGTTTTCGTTTCATTTCCAGCAAGTTCAATGATTTCTGGTTGTTCAATCAACTCATCTAGCGAATACTTGAGTGTGGGATCAGCTTTTTCCGCGTCTTGTCCGTACTCCACGACCCCCATCACATTCGTATACGCAGTATGTGGCGTAATTTTGATTTTCTTTGCTTCTGCGTTGGCATTTTGTAGTTTCAATGTCAACTTTTCTATCGCATCCGGTGCAAGTGTTAAATGAAAGTAACGTTCATTTCCTGCTTTTTGATTGTCTGAAAATTCCGGTGTTACATAAAAATTCAACGTTCCTTCTTCTGCGCCCACATGCATTGGTGCCAACAAACTAACGAACACCATAAGCAGTATTAGCCCTGCTTGTTGGATTTTATTTTTTCGATATGTACTTACTTGTTTCATTCGTTTACCCCTTCCTTTAAAGAAAGTAGCGTTACAAATTTGTAACGCTACATCATTCACTTCGATCAATTGAAACCGTTGGTTTCGTCAGGATTATAATCCATTATTTCAACCTGGTTAAGCCTCAATATTATCAGGAGTAGAAGATAATTCCCAAGTAAGTGTAGAGTTGTATTGTGCCGCATCTTTCGCTGTCGAGCCTGGCACAAATAATTGGATGGCATTGTTAGTTACTACATCCGTTTCTGGGTCAGCCTCTTGTGTGTTTAAGTTGGCCTGGTTTCCCCAAACTACGGAAGAGACACCAGCGCCTTTATCTTTTTCTGCAGTCATCACTGACACAGCAGAAGCATTTGGTATCAATTTCAATCCATCGGTATGAGCTACTGGCGCGTTCCCAGTCGTGCTTCCTTCATACTGGATTCTTGGACTTAACAATGAAATCTCTGCCCCAAGCAAGGTATCATTGACTGTTTCTTTTGTTGCTTTAAAATCTGTCATACGTACTTGTAAATCCCAACCTGCATTCGTTCCACGGACATCCTGTACTTGTGCAAAACTGACATAAGGGATTTTGTTTGCTTCACCCGTCGTACCCGCTTTTTGTTGTTTTTCTGCAATCATGTCGTATGTTTGATCCTGATTCGAGATCACTTGTGAACCAAAATTCATTGTGACAGCTTTCATAATCGATAACGGTCCAGTTGTTACTGGTACTTCAGGATTAATTTCAACCTCGGGCTCTGTTTCTGGTGGCACAACGACTAATTCTTCATCTTCATTTGGTGTAAATTCAATCGTTCCATCCGTAGTGACGTTACGTACTTCATCTGCGAAGGCTGTGACACTTCCAACTAAAATAGTGGATGTTAATGCTGCAATGGTAGCTAATCTAACGAATTTCATGTATTTAAATCCTACTTTCTTTGTTTGTTTTTTTCTTTTTGCGGTTCCAAAACCAAAAACTAAGTGTGACTATGATGAGCAGAATCCCCAACATTTTCCAAGTACCCATCTGACGCTCGTTCGTTTGTGGTAGTCTTCTATGCTCGCTCTTTCTCCCTTCTGAGGGTGATTGGGCAATTTCTTTAGGGAAGATTGGTTTTACCTCAACTTCTGGTGCTGGCATCGGTGTTCCTGGTGTTTCATAGACGCCAGTAAACCCAATTTCCCCTTCAGTTTCAACAGAGCGTACTTCTTTCCCATAAACAACTAATGGTGCATATACTTGAATCAGCAACATACCTATACTCAGTATGTATTTTTTTTTGTGTTTCATATCCCTCCCCCTATAATCTTTCTTAGATTTCTCGAAAATCTTCGTTTTTCAGAGTAGTGATTATCTATGTAACCCGTTTCTAGAAAACCAAATCTAACAACTTTTTCAAGGCATCTAATCATAACGGATGCCTTTTTTTGTCGTCTACCCAAAAACGAAGGTTTTTGATAAAATATTTCTATAAGTATTCATGCATGTTTTCCTTACAAGAATCATCATACTTGGAGAAGGCAAAAAAACAAAATCGTTCTTTTCATCGACGCCTGAAAAAAGCGAACAACGCCTACAGCGGCTTGGTATGGGCGTGATCGGTTATTTCAATTTCTTGCGGTAAGGATCGATCGTTTGTTCTAATTGGTGCCAATCTTGGTCATCTGGCACTTCTTTTAACAAGAGGTACGCTGTTTCAATGACAGAGTCCAACACGTAGCGAGAATAATTAGTTACGATCAAATCAACCTCATCTTGTTGTAAGCTTTCGCTTGTTAGAGACTGTAATGGCAGAAAGGTTAGCTTATGTTTCGATCCAAATTGTTGGATCGCGCGGGTTCGAATATACTGACAGATGAAATGATCGCCCTCTAAAAGGAAGTAAATGGTTTTCTTTGGTGAGTACAAGTCTAAAATTAACCCGCTATACAGTGTTAAGCTAACACAAATATCTTCTAAATATTTAGATAGACCAAAGGCAATAAGTCCCTGTTCCTCCAAAAAATGAAGATTCTTCTGGTATGTTTCATGATCAGAATAAATAACTTGCTCTTTAATATCTGTCATTTCCTTATTTAATGCAGGTGCAATCAAATGATTGAGTTTTCTCGATAAAAAAAAGGATCGTATAAACGTGGCAACTGTTTGGCGGTTGGTTTGCGGTAGTTCATGCATTTTTAAGAACGCCTCGGTCAACTGAGCGCTTTCTTTTTCTTGATGGAAATGATCATAAAAGAGTTGTTCCTGATCTTCACGACCTAGTGTACGCTCGACGATCGTCATTAAATAAATCCAGGCAAACTCTTCTTTGGGAATTTCGTTTCCATATAGCTGCTCAAAGCTTTCTTTCAAAGAATACATCAGCGAAAAATCAGCTCCGGTATAAGCCAGGTTTGTCAATTTTTCAGGCAAGTTTATGCTATACCCTAAACTGGCTCGTTTTAAAGCAATAAAACACGTATAGTAAAGAGCTGTTGGCGTCGTCCCTGACCCAATCCTATAATTACCGAGTTTTCCATTTAACTGTGTCAAAACCAGGTCTTGGACGGCAGGGTCTGGCAGTACGGTGTAGCCTGTTTCGATTCCTTCGTAATAAAAATCTTTGAAAAATTTGCGCAGACTGGCTTCATCTCCTTGAATCGTCAGTGGGTTTGACGCCCACTGCAGCCCGTAGCTTTTTAGTGCCGAATTGCTTTGCGTGAGCATCCGGCGAAACGAACTCTCTGAAAAGTGATAGTAATCCGCTAGTTCATCGACTCGATACAACTTGCCATAAAAAATATTACCAATGATTTCAAACAAGCATTCATTTTCCAATAGATGTTGTTTTCGTTCTTGATAAATCGACGGTCTTGTTTCTTCAAATACAAAACCACTGTTTCCAGACATCAATGTGATACTTTCCCCAAAATAATCTCGCATATATTTTAGATCATTAGCGATCGTCCGTTCCGTCACTTGAATTTTTTCTGCCAGTTCACCGATCGTAAAGAGACGATTACGCTCGATGACACTTAATAGTTTAAATAATCGACTCGTCACGCGATTACTGATAAAAGCCAATTGTAGATCCCTCATGTTTCCCCCTCATTTCCAATTGAATGCTTACTAGTACTATTACATACATAGCATAATCGTTGAAAATGATAAACCTTATTTTTCATCAAAATTGATAAATAAGTAAAAAAGAACAGGAGGAGGGCGCTTACAGTTGGAAATTGTTCACTAAGGAGACAAATAATAAGTTCAAACAAGCTTTTTATATACCCACTCAAATAATAAAAGCACATAACCGTGCTAGACCCCCAAAGAGTACAGCTTTTGATCTTTCTTTATGGATCCGAGTACGCACAGCTATCTCTTTTCTTCGATACGTATTGTTCATTGGGGAAGAAACAATCCATGCTTCGTTTACACCGATTGCTACACCGTCACTATTGATCATTTGGGGCATATGTAATCAATCAGTTTCCTCTTTTTATGAATCGATTTGTTCTTCATGATCGACCCAAAAGATCCGTTTGAGAAGTACGTGTGGTGAGTTGATTATTGGAATTAATAACAATTCTCTTTCATCTCTCCTGTGTTTCTCCTATAGTAAAAAATGATGTCAAAAAATTTTAATTTTCTGACACAAGCGTACCCTAAATAGACACTAGCCAATCATTGAAAAATCTCGATTTCTAATGTATGATTAGGGTGTATTTTAAATAATTCGAGAAAGTAGGTAAAAAATTGAAAATTGCTTATATTCGAGTTTCGTCGATTGATCAAAATGAACAACGGCAAATTGAAGAAATGAAAAAGTATGGCGCAGAAAAAATTTTCATCGAGAAACAATCTGGAGCAACGATCACCCAACGACCGATTTTTCAGGAAGCTTTAGAGTTTGTCAGAGAACAAGATATTTTTATTGTCGAAGCCATCGATCGATTAGGCAGAAATTATGACGAAATCATTGACTCAGTCAATTACCTCAAAAAGAAAAATGTACAACTAATCATCACTAGTTTACCAATCATGGCTGAAGCAATTGGAAATCCTCTCCTGGATAAATTTATTAAAGATTTGATCATTCAGATCTTGGCCATGATTGCTGAACAAGAGCGTTCTGAATCTAAACGACGCCAGGCACAAGGAATTAAGATTGCAAAAGCGAATGGTGTTTACAAAGGACGTCCTAAGTTATATAGCGCAGATACAAAAGATCCCCAACTTCGCCTTGTTTATAAAAGCATCGTTGAGGATCTTGAGAATGGCGTTGCTATTTCAAAGATTGCTAAAGCTTACAATGTTACGAGACAAACTGTATACAGAATCAAAAAAGATGGCATGCCCAATGAGTAATAGTTGTCCATGTTACTTTGATATATTATTCTAAACAATTTGTGACACAATAAATTGTTGGAAGTTTTTCACCGTAACTTTTCTATAATGTAATTCATTTAGATTGATTTTACCATCTGAAAATAGTAATTTTTTACCTATTGGTATTAAATCATTTATAGGAAAAATACTCAAAACTTCATCTTTAGGATTTTTAATTACAAAGAAATTTTCAATTATTGATTCAACCTTATTGTAAGTCTCAGCATATTCCTTAGGGGTTAGATTTTTATCATATATATGAATAATTTTTTTTATATTAGCCTCGTAAAATTCTCCACTCATTTCTTCTAAAATTTTACTTTGTCCTTTTTGTACTAGTTTATCTCTAGTTGATGGTTCATTAATAACGAGTACATCAATATTATTCAAAAAAAACTCAGAAATACTTTTTAATTTATTTTCAAAATATTGAGTCATAAGTAGCTTTGAATCAATTTTAAACTTATAGTCAACTTTTTCATTTGTAACGATTAATTCAAATGCCCCAAATTGGGCTCTTACTAGATTAAACTTTTTTGGTAACCTATATTTTATTTTTTTAATAAATAATTCAAGATACGATTCAACTTTAATTATTAACGAAGTGAATTTTGGAATTCTCCCACCATTATTCTCTACACTATCTAATATTTTTTCAAATTCATTTTTTTGATTCTTTTTAATTTTATCTGCTATATCCCTAGATAGATAGTCATCATTATTTTTATTCTTATTTACAAATTCATTTATTGTTTGTATTTCATTTTTATATACTGCAATTAAATGACTAATTTCTTTTTCATTAAGTTCTTGACCATGTTTTATATAACCACGTAATTTTTGAATCAATCTCTTTTGAATTTTTTTAAAGCTATCCTTATAGTAAGAAGGTAAAATAATTTCTGTACTAGTTAAAATATTAGTGTTTGTTACTAGAACTTCATAGAAATACGGATTATAACTCAATAAATTTTGATACCTTGTATATTCTTCATCATTTGTTATTAATTTTTTCATTGTTCTTAATTCTTTAAAAGAATTTACACAGTCTCCACCAATTAGTAAAATATTGCCATTTGTTTTGTTCTCAATTTTATATTGAAATTTATTGGGAGTAGCACATAATTGGCATTTTTTAAAATCACCATTTTTTGCTACTAATCTTGGGTTTTGTTTGTCTGGAATCCATTCTTTTCTAGAAAACTCTAACCAAAACGGTAAACCTTGTTTTATCTTATTAAATATATTTAACTGAATAGCAAGGTCAATAGAAATGGTATTATTTTCCTCAAGTATTCCAAAAATCTCTGGTTCAGTATTTTTAACAAAATCACTAAAAAGTAATAACTTTCTGTCCTTCGAGTTAATTAATAGTTTATTAGACAAAATATCCCCTCCCATCTAGCTAAATTTATATTATCATGTTAAATCACTTGAAACAAACATGCGTTTGTTTCAAGTTTCAATAATAATTGTAAAAATAAAACGTACATGTCTTTACAACCAGTTTATTGACCATGAATTGATTAAAGATTCAATCATTCAGATATTGGCCATGATTGCCAAACAGGAACGTACAGAATCTAAACGCCGCCAGACACAAGGAATTAGGATTGCAAAAGCGAATGGTGTTTACAAAGGATGGCAACCTATATATTACAGACGCAAAAGATCCCCAACGTCGCCTTGTTTATAAAAGCATCGTTGAGGTTTTAAATCAGGGGGTTGCTATTTCAAAGGACCATAATATTACGAGACAAACAGTTTATCGAATAAAAAATACTAATAATTAGCTATCTTCCATTGTCTCAAAAGTAGTTAGATATGTTCCTGTAATTTTCTCGCTGCTTAAATTTGAACTGGAAAGTAATTGTTGACATTTTGCCTCCAAAACATCTTCACCTACATGAGATTCTATTAGTTGATTATAAAATTTTCTAACTTCACTTATAATAAGCAATATATTAGGTAGTGTGAGTACTAGAACATTTTCTGCATAAGAAGAGTGAGTGGCTTTGTTGTCTGAATGAACACTAACTGGCAATGCTTCTATGTCAGAATAGTTATCTTTAAACCATTTTTCTGCAACAAGAAGCTGTCCATGTTCCTCTTTTCTAAAAGCATTATTTTCTTTTTTTCGACTTTTAGCTTCTATTATCAAACCCTTTTTTTCACTAATTAGCCATAATAAATCTGGCCCTACTCCCTCATCATCATATCTTTCTGCTGAAAACCCCAAAATAATACCTAGATTTTTTAATGCTTCTTCGAATTGATTTGCACTAGATTTTGGAGTAATAAATGATTCTATCTCATCAATTTTAGCAAGAATTCCTCGCGGCTCTTTAAATTCTTTATACTTTCTAATTATCATTTTAGATTGGCTAGAAGGTATTTTTAGTGGAATGTATTCAACAGTTGAATTATTACTTCTAAATAAATTGGTATTATTAAAATATGCTTGATTTTGATATTCTTTAGACAAACTTTTATTTTTCAATATATATGCGATTCTAGCAGCAAGCTGTTGCAACCAGCCCTTTTCATTTTTGTCTATAGAATTGCTTTTTTCTAAAAATTCATTTATTTTCTCAATAGCTTTATCTAAACATCCCTTATTACATAGATTTACTATTTTTCTTTCTAACATAGCAAAAGATAAATCTTTGTCTAGAATTTGATCACTATCAATATACTCCACTAATTCTCTAGAATGATACCCAGTCCATCCACTATCTCTGTTCAAACTCTGATTTATAACTTCAGATAAATCAGAAATGCTTTTTACCTCTTTGCTTACATTCTTGCCTATTTCAATTTGGGCTTTAGTAGCACTTGTAAAATAAGAAAAATTACTTTCTAAGCTAATCCATGAAGTTAAATCTTTTCCTACAAGTATATCTATACAATAATCGGAAGATCCTCTTGCACCTCTACCTAGTCCTTGTTCAATCCTTTGAGTCATCATTCTTGTAATAGTATCCCCACCCATCAAAGCTGTTGCTCGAAAAATTTCATAACTTGAGGTACCCATTGGAATACCATCCATTATTAAAAGTCGACAAGCATCTCCTGGCAAATCAATTCCATCATACCTGTTTGAAAAAACAACTGGACCAAATTCATCCTTGTTCTGCATTTTCTCCACAATATCATTTACCTCTTCTGACCCTCTTAGAAACTTTACATCGGGTTCCCAACGACTAGCTTTTTCATCAGAAGGAGATATAATAACGGCGCCATGTTCTCTCTCAGCAACATTTTTTAGTAATTGCAATGAGTCTTTAAAAGAATCAAATGGAAAATCCATTAATCCTGGTATTAATATCATTCGTTCGCTTATTCCGGCCACAGACTTAGATGTTAAAGGATGATCTACTGCACTCTCAGTCACATTAAATGTTCTTATAATATCACCATCATCTGAGATAGTAGCAGACATATATATTTTTCGTTTTGCATTCATAAATGTGGGGAAAATATTAAGCATTGGTTGAATAGGTGTTATTGTAAATTTATTCTTACTAATGAAACAATGACACATAGTTAACTGATCTCTAATTAATGGCCAGGAAAATATATCTATATTTTTAACTTTTTCACTTACATATTGTATAGATTCTATAAATTCCCAATATGGTACTTCCAAAACCATCTCTTCTTTTCCATCAACAACTTCATCAAACGTTCCTTGTTTCCCAATATCAATAAAACTTTTCCTAAAATGTGAGCAAAGTTCGCCATATAAATCTTCATGGTCACTCCTACTTATTTCTAAAGTAAAATTGTCTCGTATAACTGATAATGCTGCATGGGCATCATCAAAAATAATCGCTGCAACATTTTGAATAGAAGGTTTTCCTTGAATCCCAAATTTACTTTTTCCGTTAAATAATGCCGAATAAGTTGCTATCATGATAGCTTTGCCATTTACAAATTCTTGTGATAAACTCTCTCCCCTTTTATATTTTACTGCAGATATTCCTAATTCAACTGCTTTATCATAAGTTTGATTGACTAGCTGATTAGTAGGTGCCAAATATAATACTGGTTCTTTTAATTCATTTATTGTTGACTGAGCAATCAACAACCCCACCATTGTTTTACCTCCACCAGTATGCAATTTTATAATATTATCAGCTTCGTCTCTTTTTTTATACCAAGAATTCAAAACTTCTGATTGACTAGAGTAAAGATCGTTTATCCCTTCAGGTTTAGGCATTCTTCTAAATATCTCAATTGGATCAATAATTTCTGGTACTTTTTCTATTTTCTTTAATTTACTAAAGTCTACCATCCACATACTCCTTTATTTTTTACCTTTTAGATTATTATATTGTTTATTCTAAATATTGTCATTTTAAAAATATATTACCGCACAACTCATATGTCCATTAAAATTAATTGCAGTATTAACTTCAAACGAAAGTCCAACAGGGTATACTCTGTTGGACTCTAGGTAAATATCTTACTAAACCTAATTAAGTGAGCAACTGAAAGAATTATCAAATAAGCAAGTTAAAAAGGATCAAAAACTTAAAAGCTTCTGATCCCTTTTATTAATTGTATTTCTTGTTTGTAACTTTTAGTAACTTATTCAGGATTTTAGAATTAACAATAGGGATTCAATTAAAATCGTTATACATTGTCCCCACAACCAATAACTATTTATCAGCATTTTTAAAGACACCGACAAAAATTAATAATTTTATGATCCAATAGTAAAAATTAACTCTATCTAATTTAAATAAATAAATCA
>NZ_AP019813.1 GCF_013394305.1 Enterococcus mundtii
TATATAAATCAAATAAAATAGATTATATAAATTTGATTTCGAAAAACTTTTCGTATATACTGTATATACAAAAAAAGAGGGGAGATTCATATGCCTATTAAAGAAAGAAAATTTAGAGAAGTAGGAAATTCAGTTGTGTTGACTATTTCAAAAGAATTTCTTAAAGAAAATGGATTGAATCCTGGGGACACAGTTTTTTTAGATGAAGAGAAACTGAAAGCTGCAATTACAAAAAAACAACCCGTATCTGACGAAATTGATGTAGCGATAGCCCAAGCATTAATGGATTATGACACAACATTCAAAGAGTTAGTGGATAAATGACGATAAAGTATCTTGAAGCCAGAGATATCATAAAAATGAACGTGATCCAGATAAAGAAATATTCTCCTAATGAACCAATTGGTGTAAAAGACCCTGATGCTCTAGAAATGTGTGTCGGTCAATTACAGATTACTGCTTTTGGTGAGGAAGTTTACAGTTCCATTTATGAGAAAGCAACTATGCTATTAATACAATTAATTAAGAAGCATCCCTTTCATAATGCAAATAAGAGAACTGCTTTCTTAGCATTATTTGTCTTTTTAAAGATTAACGGTTATCTTCTAACTATTCCAGAAGAAAAAGCAATTAATCTAGTTATAAATATTGCTGTATATGATGGTGAATTTGATCAACTAAAACAAGAAGTCATAACTATTATAAAAACACATACAAAACCAAGTTAACAGGTCTTGTATGTGTTTTTATAATTGAATAATATTTTGTAGTCCAACTATATAGAAAACTATAATTTTCTATATAGTTGGGTTTTTAGCATCCTTGTCTCCTGTCTTTAGAATTTAACATTATTCGCTCTATTTTTTAAGGTAGCTATAAAATATTTCAATTGATTAGAATCCTTTTAATAGCATTGATATCTCCCATCACGGTGTATATAAGATATACAGAACAAGCACACTAAAGAATATTGAGCAGCTTCTTGGCATTTTTATATCACATTTTGAACAGATTCAGCTTGATGGAAATCATGTGTCTACCTTGATAATTTTATATCCATATCAGTCAGATTTATAAGGTGATTTACTCACAAAACTAGTCCGTGATCCCGTGTTCTTAGTTCCCAAGTATGTATCATGCTTTTTTCGATTTAGTTCATTACTATAGATAGTAGTTATTGAGTATTCGCTTTCCTAAAAAAGAAAAAGAGCCGAAGCTCTTCTTCTAACTTATCAATTATTGGGTACCATACTTAATTCCCAGGTTAAAGTCGTTTGGTAAGTGGTCGCTTTCGGAGCAGCTATTGGTGGCACTTCAAGAACGACACTTTCCCCAGCATTTTTTCTATCCCCAAACCGATAGATCCAAGTTTCTGCACCTTGACCATCTTTGGCTGTCAATAATTTTGTCTTGACTCCAGGAAGCAATGCGACTCTGTCAGTCTCATTTAATTCAGGTTTTCCTGTCTCTTGGACAGACGCTAACTGTTGATTGGTCAACTGTAAACTAGCTCCCTTTAGTTTATGATCATTTGGATCTGCGAACTGTCCGTTTTGGGTCACTGACAATACCCAACCGTTACGTGTGTCTCCTAGCCTTCGATCACTTATTTGAACATAATTTGGTCGTTCTTCCTTCTCATCGATGCTCCCGTCCTCATTCAATAATCTTTGTGGTTGAGCATAGTAGTTTTGCGTTCTTGTAGAAATACCTTGTTGGCCAAAGGTAAATCTAGAGACAAAATCTATACTTAATTTCCCCTGATTTTCAGAAAGCACTGGTGGATTTTCAGGTTCTACTTTTGTTTCAGGACTCAATGGATCAACAGGTGAGACTTTACTTGCTAGCTCAACAATATAAGTTCTAGCACTTGGAAAAACTGCATCATGATATTTATAATCCTCCATTTGAGGGTTTCTATTTCCATTATCATTATTAGTTTCTGGTCTTTTAAAAACACTAGTTATAGTACTATAACTATCAATTACGGCTCCCTGATTATCTTCCATCAAAACTTGCACTTCATCACTTTCATTTAGTTTAGTTTTTAGTTCGAAAGAAAAACTACCATCATTTCCTACTTTCTGTGTCGCTATATGCTGATTATTAATATACAACAACGCATTATTTCCAGGAATGTTTATATGATTTGGTAATGCCTTAATGGAAGTGGTCTCAGTAGTTAACTCTATAAAGTGGCCAAAATCAACTAACTCTGGTGGAGTTACATTTATAACCGTTATTGGACGGATCTTTTCCAATTCTTCTTGTGATAGGGATATCCCTCCCTCATTCATTCCTCTACTTATTGATACAAATTCAATAATTGTACCTTCTTTGAGGAGATTTTCAAATTCAAAAGATACTCTTCCAGCTTTTCCGAGAGCGTTATTTTCTTTTTCTTCCCATGTTTGGATCGGTGATTCGTTCCCCACCGTAGAAGCCGTATAATTATTAGAATTATTGTCGGGATCCGTTACTTTTATTTCGACAGTAATTTCATCCGTACCAGCTTCCCTTATATCATCTAATCCTTCTTTATAAGAAAACTCAGCTATAAATGATTGATCTGCATTGGTTGGTTGCCTAACTCCGTCTAAAATAGGAGCTGAATTATTAGCAGATATTCTGGATACTCTTCCAGATAGTCCAGGTAAAGAGTCTGTTAGGTTCAGATTATTACTCGAAGATGCGGAAACAAAATCTCTTCCTTCATAAGCGACATCAATTTTCTCAAAGAAACCTATTTGGGGATCATTATCAAACTTACTTCCAGTGGCCCATGCGGAAAAAAAAGTATCTGTTATATTTAAGCTAGATCCGTTTTTAGTTCCAAAAATATCACCTCCATCTTTCCTGACGTTTTTAAAATCAAAATAGTACGGGGAGTGTACATTGAATTCCATAGTGTCTTGGGCTACGAAAACCCCCCATTCACGAGTATTAATTGAAGAGCCTTCAGCATAAAAAATAGTATCCGCTTTTTGATTAAATTTTAGATGTCCACCATCAGAATACAAAGCTGCTGCATAATCATTCGTTAAACGTAATTGTGACCTAGCTCTATCCGCACTATTATTATCGATACTAAAATTATTCTCTCCATTCCCAAGATAAATAGTAGAATAATTTGATGAAACAGAGCCACTATTAGGACGATTGGTATAATGCCTATTATTTAAGTTGAGAGTTCCACCACTTGTAATAATAATATTATTGTTAGAACCACTCATAGATAGTGCTCGAGTATTAGTCCCAGGATTATCAAACTCTACGTGCTTGCTAGAAATAGATGAATTATTTCTTATATAAACATCATTTGACCCCGTAGTAATATCAATCAAAGGATTATTTCTTCTCGCTGAACTCTCAATATCTATTTTCGAAAAATTATCTACTGTAAGCTGTGCATTAGTCGTGCTCATTCCAATAGAAGTACCATATAAATTCTTACTGATAATTTCAGAATTATTCTCCACTTTTAAATCTGCAGACTCTCCATTCATAAAAATACTTCTAGGTCCACCCGATAAAACATCAATGGATATTTTAGAATTTTTTGAGACCTCTAATATTGGTGAGGATCCAGCTATTCGGATGGAGTTATTATTATCAATTGCTGCAGTATTTGTGGTACTCTGTGCTCTAATCGATAAGTTTGAGTTATCAGTTACCTTTAATGATGGATTAGTATTCCCATTTCCGATTAAGATATTTTCATGTATGCCGTTTCCTCCAGCTATAGACATTTGGCTGTTATTAGTCAATTCTAAAAAAGAATTTTGCCCATTCAACGTTACTCCATTGGCTGACCTCATATTTTTGATGTTGATTTCACTATCAGATGAAAGGAATTTGGGTTTGTTACCCGTGATTTCTACTCCATAACCAGTTGTACCAATAAAATCAATAAGACTAGATTGTGTATTAACTAAAGCATTGTGTCCAGATAGAGATATACCTGCACCCTCTGCAGTATTAAGCTTTAGATTTGATTTATTAGCATTTAGCGTGCTACTTTCTCCATTTAGATTGAGTGCTCGACCGGATATTGTATTTATATCTAAGTGACTGTCATTTAAATTAACTTCCGCATTTGTACCGTTTAAATATAGTCCGCGGCGTGCATTAGAAGTTACAGAAACATTGAGCTCTGACCCACTGGTAATATTTATTTTTGGTTCTACTCCTCTTAAATGAATAGCATTATTTAAAGTGTCTGTCGGAGATCGAGTAGCACTGGATGTTGTAACGGACAACTTTGAGCCACCTGTAACGGAAAGCTCTGGACGCGCATTATTGTCTCCTATTGCAACGTTTTCTAACGTCCCAGTTCCACCACCATTGATGGACATCTCACTTTTATTTCTCAAAGAAAGTAACGCATCTGTTCCTCGTAAAATCATTGCTTGAGAAGGATCAGTATCCGTCATTTCAATGCTACTCTCATTCATTAATACCTGTGGAACTATTCCTTGTAAGTAGATACCTCGACCTGTAGTAGCTGTCAGAAAAAATTGTGTCTGATTTAATGACAACTGTGGATTATCGCCAATTAAGTTTATTCTTTGACCTGTAGTACTTGTAAAACTCCCGGTCCCCTCCTCATAATCAACTTTAGGTGAATCACCAGTCAAGGCAAGTGTCGCTCCTGTTGTTGAGCGAATGTCACTATTACTTTTAGTGGCCGAAAACAATGGCTCACTACCTATTAGACTAATTGCTGCGTGTGTAGCAGAGGTCACAGATAATTTTGAATCAACAACTATTATTTTAGGATTATTTCCAGATAGATATATGCCTCTTTTAGCAGCCGTGCTTGTAACCGTTAGCTCACTAGCTGAATTAACCGAAATTTTAGGACTTGCGCCGCTGAGTATAATAGCATTATTTGTTGTAATGGTCGGAGTTGCTGGAGTTCCAAACGTGCTTATAGATAACTTCCCATTTGTTTGTAAAGCTATTTCGGATTTTTCTCCTCTTAAATCGATCGTATTTGCCGTCCCACCAGTTGTCATAATCGTAATTGCTGAGCCAGCTTCTATTACAAGTTTTGGCGCCGATACTAGGGCTGAAGAAAAGAAGATAGTCATATTACCTCGGCTAATTGTCACTTGTGCTTGATTTACAGCTTTGACTTCTTTTGCTTCAATAAAAGCCGCAGAAGAAATTATCCGCGTAAAATTGGAGTTCCCACCTGTAAAAATAATCGTTCCATCTGGCATAGAAGCAAGTCGCATCGTATTTGCGTTGACTTCTGCTACATCTTCTATTTCTAATACCCAATTGCGACTAACTTGCGTTGTTGCATTGACTAAAGGAGTAGTGCCAGTCTTTGTGATTGTTGCGTCCTCTATCCGAAAGGTCATTGGTTCACTCACTTCTGCTAATTGAAAATAAAAACTATTGTTACCAAAAGTCAGCGTATGACCGTTTCCTTGTATCTTGATTGGTCGATCGATCGTCATGATATTTGCTGTAGTTTCAGTTAAACTCGCTTGAACAGAGATAATTCCGACTTCAGGATTTGCAACTGCTTCTCTAAATGCAGCCATTGTTGCGACTTCTGCCGTATTTCCTTCAAAGACTGTCTTTTCGAATTTTTTGTTCTTAGAAGGAATTGATTCTTCATTCGATTCTTCGGTTGCTATAAGCGCTTCTTTTTCTTCTGATTGTTTCGTTGTATTCGTCTCTTCATTTGCTTCATCAGACGAATCCTGATTCGTTTCTGATTGATCTTCAGTCTCCGGTTCTTCCTTTTTCGATATTTCAAGTGTCGCAGTTGCTTCTTCGACCGACACCTCATAGTTGCCTTCAGATTCAAATACCACAGGAAGTACAAACGTTTGTTGCGCACGCTCCGCTTGAATCACCCATTCACCTGATTCTTCTTCTTGATCGATGGTAATCCCAGCTTGTAACTGATCTTTTCCCAGCTTTGCTTCCTTCGAAAGAGTAATCCTTGCCTCTGACACCTCTTGATCTGAGAAAAAGGTCACCTTCAATGGCGCTTCAACCGTTCCTTGCAGGCGAGAGTGAGGAAAATAAAAGCGAGGCTCGCTTTCTTCTTCCACTTCCAGGTAGTTTTTCATGGTTGGAAGTTCCAACTGTTCTTCTTTCTGTATCTGCCCCGCTTCTTTTTTCTCCGTAGTTTCCGCATAGACGATGCCTACTGGCAGGAGGAATGCATGTAGAATAAGAATCGTCGTCCCTAAAACGAGCATTCCTTTTTTCATTAGCTTTCTCATGGAATCCTCCTCTCTATACTTCTTTTTCGCTTTCACGTGTTCTTTTCTTTTGTCTCATCAGGTAAAGCACAAGTCCAAGTATTAAAATAAGCAAAATAATCGCTCCAATCATCCACCAATTGACACCTGAATCAATCGTTACGTCTTCTCGATTTAGCTTTCGGGCTTCATCAGCTTCAATCGTAAATTCACGCGTCCATGACCATTCATTGTCTCCAGAAGTAGCCGTCAATTCTAAGATATAGTTCCCACTTCGAAACCGGTCTCCTTCTAAGGAAATTGGAAAATTGAAATTGGAATTAGGTGCCATCTGCATCATTTCTTTCTCCGCCTTATAGAGAACCTCGTTCTCCCCTGCTCGTTTTACGGTAGCTTCCACCGCCAATTGATTGACAAAAGTGGGCGTAAAGTTTTGTAAAGTGGCGCTGATCACATTGCGGTAGTTCAATTGATCTGCAAACACATCTAATAGTTCTAACTCCGGTTGCACTGAGTCTCTGTTATTACTGACGACCACACCAACCACATAGGCAAATTCATTTTTAATGGCCACGCCTTCTCCTTCATTGGTTTCTTCTGTTTCCTCTTTTAGTTCGGCAATGCGTAACCCACCTGCTAAAAAGCCGTCAAAGGCTTCTTCTGGCATCTGTAAGGGAATCTCAACCGTCTTCTTTTCATTTCCAGCTAATTCAATGACACCGGAAGTAGTTATCAGCTCATCCAAGGAGTGGGTTAAGGTTGGATCCGCTTCTTCGGCATCTTTGCCGTATTCGACGTGTCCTAACACGTTGGTATACGCCGTATGCGGTGTCAACTGAATCCTTATGGGTTCTGCACTCGTATTCCCAATCTCCAAACGCAAGGTTTCTTTTTGATTCGGGGCTAGATTCAAATCGTAATAGCCTTTGTCCTCATCTACTTGGCTGTCTGGAAAAAGTGGTGTGGCATAAATATTTAGCGCCGTTTCTTCTGCTTGAACTGACGTCGGAAAGAAAAAGAAGAGAATAGCGAGTATCCACAGGTGTCTATCGTTCTTTTTTGTAGGTTTCATTCTATGAATCCTTTCTTACAAGGTGCTGTGATACTATTAGTTTGTCATTTGATAAACAAATTGTTTTTTTTAGATTTCTATACTCTTAGGATCTGGATTTTCTGGAGTTGTAGTTAATTCCCATGTCAGTGTGGAGCGATACGTCACGGCATCTTTTGCAGTTGAACCTGGGACAAATAGTTTGATTGCTTCATTTTCGACTACGTCCGCTCCCGCTGTGACTTGTTGTGCAATGGTCGCGTAGTTCCCCCAAACAACGGAAGTTGATCCGGCACCTTTTTTAGCTGCCGCTGTCATCACTGGCACAGCCTTTTCCCCGGGTAAAATCTCAAGGCCCGTAGCATGTACCTCGGGTTTTTGTTCAAGGTCTTCAACGCTATAAATTAGTTCTGGATTAAATAAGGTGATTTTCGCGCCTTTAAGTATGGAATTTTGTGTATCCTTTGGTCCCTCAAATTCAGACAAGCTAACCGTTAGTTTCCATCCTTTATTCGTACCACGTGTGTCTTGGACTTGTGCCAAACTCACATAAGGGACCATGTTTTCTGCGCCCGTCGTGCCTGCCTTTTGTTGTCTTTCTGCAACCATATTGTAATTTTTATCGGTAGTTGAGATAATTTGTGAGCCGAAGTTCATCGTTGGCACCGTCGCAATCGTTAACGGTCCTTTATTTTGTCCATCTGGTCCTGTAATAGGTGGGATTGTTACGTCTGGACCTTCTGGTAGTTTATCCACTTCAGTATCATCATTTCCTGGGGTGAATGTGATTTGACCTTCGGTTGTCGTTTTACGGACTTCGCTTGTTTCTTTCTGTTCTCCATCAGCAAACACTTGAACGCCTCCAGCTAAAATGGTAGTAGATAATGCAGTAACACTTATTAACCGAATAAATTTCATATGTGATTTCCTCTTTCAACTTTTATTTTTGATTTTCTTAGTCTTATTTTTACACTGATAATAACAACTAGAATAATGATTAACCAACCTATTAAAATCAGTGAGTGGTTTTGCACAATAGTGTTTGTTTGCGGCAGCTTACCGCCTGTTTGGGTGGTTAAAACCGGTGGTGGATCTGGTGTACCGATTGGCTCGTAATATCCTGAAAACTGAATTGATCCTTCGGACTCAGTCGACTGAATCAAGGCGGCTTCTACCCTATACGGTATGCATAGAAGTAACAATATATTGTTGTTAACAAGTTTTTTTGCATTTTTCATTTCCCTCCTCCTTTTACAAACCGATATATAACCCATCATATTTTGGTTGTATGTTTACAGATCGGTTTTTAGATATATCCTCTCTGCAACTGATACTTTACCTAAAATTTTCATTAAATAAAATCCATTATTTTCGTAATATAAGGAAATGAAAAAATATCTATAAACATTTCTCTCACATGTGAGTATTTTACGAATTGTAAATACGTTCGAATAAAATCGAGAAATAATTTTGTATTTATAATTGTCTTAACGCATCATAATAGGGATAAGTTTTTTCACAAAGAGTACTACCATGTCTTCTTTTAATCACAAGTCACTACTAAATCAGCATATGTTATACTTTTTTAATAAACTATCGTTTAATTTATTTATAAAGCAAGTTTAGAAAATATTTCGCTCTTATAATTACGCTTTAAGTTTGAACTTCCATTTTTATAATTATCTTGTTTTAAGGTTACTTCTTCTTTTAAGATTATTTCTATTTCTACGATTGGGTTCATAATTTCCTGAGAATGCGGCATTCTCCTTATTTTCCGTATTATTGAAATAATGTAGAAATATCTTTCTATTTTTCCAAAGAAAAAATTTAGTATAAGTGCCGATTTAGTTGCTTAGTTATACGTGTCCAATCATTCTCACTTGGAATCGTATTTACCAACAAATAATCTTTTTTTAATGAATACTCCCAGAGATAGGGACGATAATTCGTCACAACTAAATCAATTTCCTCAGCATCAATTCGATCTGACGTCAATTCTTGCAAGGGAAGTAATTGAATCCGATGATTGTGGCCTATACGTTGCTTGGCCTGCTGGTAAAGCGTTTGGACCACAATAGAATTACCTGCTAATAAAAATAAAACAGACTTTTTAGGATAATAAGTTCTAAGTAACAGATTAGTGAACAAAGTAAATTCGACAACGACATCCTCAAAGAACTGTTCACCTAATCCAAGCACCTTCTGATGCTGGCGTAAAAATTGACGGTTTGTTTGATAGGCTTGTGAGTGGTTCACAATAGCTTGATCTCTTTCTTCTGCTAATTGCTTATTCCAAATAGGATGAAGAGTGTAGGTGAGGCTTTTTGAAGCCAAAAATGAAGATAATAAATCGGTGAGAATCTTACGATCCCAGCCTTCAAACTGAGAATTCGAAAAATACTTCCATGCGACTGATTTTATTAAAGGCCGTTGATTAAATAGGCTGTAAAAATGTCGTTCTCGTTCAATCTGATTAATCGTGCGCTGCGCCACAAGTATTAAATAAAGCCAGATAAACTCATCCTTAGGTATATTTATATTAAATGCGTTAGCTAACAAATCTCGAAGAGAATACAGCATGATAAAATCCTTTGCTTTTGTAATCCTTTGCTTTTTAAAAAAAGTAAGGGTCACGAGTTTTCCTTGCTGGACTCGGTTCATCATAAGATATACCAAAAAATAAAATTCTGCAGCAGATACCCCAGTACCAACTTCATAATCGCCCAAATAATCGGATAAATTTTCCAGAATTAATGAGTGTATAATTTTGGGTGGCTGTATCGTATGCGTTGTGTATTCCCCCAAGTAGTAAAAATCATAAAAAAATTTCCTGATATTCTCTTCATCTCCAACTAACGTGACAGGATTCAAACTAAGTTTTAAATCATAGGATTTGAGAGGCTTTTCAGCCCGAAGTAAAAAACGTCGAAATGAACTTTCCCCGTAGTTATATTCAAGGGCTAGTTCTTGAAAAGGTTTTAATTCGCCTCTAAAAATCTGACCAATTACAGCAAAAAGTATCTCCGATTTTACCAAATCTGCCTTTTTGTCCATATAGCAGTCATGGTTAACCTCTTCAAATCTATATCCGGTTTGTTTAGCACATAAGATAATATGTTCCCCAAAATACTCTTTAATGCCGTTAATATCTTTTCCTAGCGTCCGTTGTGATACAGAAAGTCTTTTCGATAATGCAACAAGCGTAAAATTCGGTTCTTTTTCAATATTATTTAATATTTGAATCCATCTAGTACTCATAGAATTCACCATAAAATCTAATTGGAGTTGACGCATCGATTCCGTTCCTCCTTTTGTTAATTATATATCTTGTCTTTGATTACAATATGCCATGATACTTATGCGAAGTATCGGGAGATTGCCTTCTGTATCTCTTCTTTTCTGGGGAACTGAGATAGCTTTAAGACTCTTTCCTTCTGATTTATTTCCGTGAGATTACTCACTTCAAGAAAATGTTGATAAGAAGTCTTATCAAATGCAGATATGTTCACGACTAACCAGCCAGCTTGGAGTAATTCTGATTCTACTTCCTTTTTTATCCATCTCTTTAGTGCATTGGATCCTGACAATCGATAGGTAACGTAGAGAGATTTATAATAGAACTCTTTTTGACGAATAACCCTACTTTTATGACAGGGCAATAATTGAAAAAAAAGGTGCATTAATGATAAGTAGGTACTAAGAAACTGAGAAGCAAGTTCCTCATCTGTTTGTATTAACATATAAGAAGAGACATTTGGCAGAGAAAATTCTCTTAAAAACCTCTTTTGTAGCATTGGATTAAGAAACTGTTCCTCCTTTAAGGATAAAAGAAATAGTGCTGCTTTTTCTTGATTTGGTAACGAAATTGTGACTTGATAATTGAATGCTCGTACAAGCATTTTTTGGAGAGAAGTTTCCTCATTTTTTTTTAGCTCGCATCTCTGTGTTATTCTTAATTGCGCAATAACTATCCATTGGTTCATTCGTTTTTCATCTATCTGCCACGCTCCTTTTTGTACTCTTGTTTGTATCTTACATAACTGTTTGATTTTTTCTATAGCCACCTCTGGATAGACCGGCAACGAAAAATAAAAATCATAGAGTAGCTGACGGATCGTCACTTCTTCCCCCACAAAAAAGTTGTTCTTAGCATCTAGCTTAACTTTGTACTGCTTGGTTAAAAAAGATTGGAATTGATGCTTCATCCGGCCAAAACTGGCACTTGACACATTTAGTTTTTTTGCCCATTGGGCATTAGATAGTTCTTGTCCACTGGCAATGCAGTCAAAAAAGAAAAAAAATTGTTCTTCGGCTAATAAAGCACGTTTTTTCTGTTCATAAGTATTGGGATCTTGTAAGGAAAAATGATACCCTGTTTCATCTCCAATCCAAAGAATCGAGCAATCAAAATAGGCTTTTAATTCTTGGACATCATTTAAAATTGTTCGCCGTGTATAATTAGTTTTTTTTGCAAGCGTATTCAGCGTTGCATATTCATCTTGTTCTAATAGATTCAATAAATTAAACCATCTCCGGATCTTTTTTTTACAAATCAAATGCTCAAACAAAGGCTTCATTGATAGATATTCTCCTTTCGTAAAATAGGAAAAGGTCTCTTTTCACAGTTTTATTATTCGTTTACTGGTACTATACTGAGATACCGTGTAAAAGTCGTTTAATAGTTTGTAGATTTAGTTCCAGAAGCTTGCGATATTTAAAAAAATGTACTCTAACCTACATTATTCTCATTATCAAAGTGATACTGACTCCTTACATATTCTTACTAGTAATAAGGTCCATCATTTCTTCAGAAATCAATAATATACTTTCAGTTTCTTCATTATCTACACGTCGATTTTTTATTTGTACGTTCCTCAATTATCGTTAATTTGTCCTGCTACTTTTGTTAAGCGTTGAGGCTGTGAATGATAAGTTTTATCTCTCACTGTAATTGACAGAATCCACCTCCAACTGTTAAAAATAATCGAAGCTTCAATATGCACTTCACTTCGTTCAAAAACTGCTATTCTCAGAACTTATAAATAGAGCAGTTAGTGTGAAAATATTTGATTCGAAATTAATCTCGTGTTTATTTCCTGAATAATTAAATCTCTGATGAGAATTTTTAATGAAGAATATAATATAAAGTTGTTCTGTATACATTTTTCGTCTACTGAATTATTATTTAAATCATCAATATACTCAACTGAGTTTGTGACTCGATCTACATTCTTAAATATATCTATATCTGTTTTAATTTACTCTGATATTTCTTTATTATGACCTTCATAAAATCCGCTATCGTCTAAAGTTAAAACCTTCTCTTTCTTGTTCGACTCGTTATTAACCGATTATTCTCAACTATTTGACTGGCTATCTGATTGTTAGGCAACTTATCCCAATCCCTTTTTGCTTCTTATGGAAAATGAATACGAATTACTTTGGTTCCTTGTTCACCAAGAATAGATATTCTAATAGTTTCATTTGGAATCCCATTCATTTTTGATTATTAAGCGGATAAGCCATTTTTTCGATATACTCGGATCTATTTTATTCAAGGTTTTAAAGTGAATTCGAAATTTCTATTTCACTATCTTTTTTTAGTTTGATTAGAGAAACCTTCTTATAGAAAGACTGAAATACTGGATCCTGAAGAAATTAATACTATAGTTTTAGCAAATAATAATTCAGAAGATAATTTCTCTTTCTAGGTATCTTCATTAATCTTTTTTAATCAATTTCCATTGAAATACCAAACTAGAAACTTCAAAGTATTGATAATCACCCATTAAAATAGTTACTGTGACACTATGATATATTATTCTAAAATTTGTTTAATCTTCATTTATTATCACGCGTAACACCGTCAAGTAAACGCTTCCTTTTTATTTAAGAATAAATAAAACGACAATAGTTTGTTTACAACAAAACCTTGCAATATCAAATAATAGAAATTATCTACATTGTTATAGAAGAAAGAATCGAATATTATGACTCTACTGGTTAAATTTAATAATAAGGATTCAGGTATAATAATACACATCGATAAGCAATCGTTATCAAAATCTCAAGACTCATTTCACTCCTTATCTTTTTTAAAATGTTTTTATTTACATTATCCGAAATATACTTCAAATAAAAATCATTATTTGCACCTTCTGTTGAACCTGTGAAAATTATCTCATTATTTAAAATTTGTAAACTGATATCATACTATCTATTTAATATAATATAATTTAAAGAATATCTACTATTCTGTGTTTATGTTAATTCTATATAAAGGTTAAAAAATACTTATTTTCCATACTTTTTGCTTCGATATTTATATACTAACTGAAAAGATACCGAGTTACTGTCACTTAGTCATATAATATATACTACGTGTCAATAGCTGAGAATTTTTTGCAAAATTGAAAATAAATCAAATTAATTTGTGAACTATTATCCTTAATTAGTGCAATCATTTCTATTAATTTTTTTTAAACCTTAAATATTATTAAAATAGCGATATCCTATTAAACAAAAAAATACTACTTAATAGCACATCACTACAGAATAAATAACGATTTATGTGTCTTCCAATTTAAGTACAATACAATTTATCAAATATAATGGTATTTGAGTGCTACAAATTGTAATTGAAAAAAGCTGCTAAGAAGCTATACAATTATCTCACTAAACAGAAAGAGAATTGATATTGTTTTACCTAGAGTTTTTAAATGCTTCATTCAAATAATTGGAAAATGTTCAAATTGGTTCCCTTATAAAATTAGTAAAGAAATAAAACGATATACAATTAAAATAATTGATTAGTTATCCACTTCCATGTACTCAAAGACAATATAATATAAAAATATCTATGTTTACGATACAACTGTCATTTTTATGAGCTGTCCTTATTTTTAAATTAGAACAAATTTTTTTCGGTCCACATAAATCATTACCGCTTGTTTTCTTACTTTATATAACAACCTGATTGCACAACTGCTACTCACCAGGGACTAAATTTTCTACAAGAGTTTCTAGTACATTGTGAGTTTTTGGATGGGGTTGTTCTTTACTATTTAGTGGTATGGTATAGTGTGGTTTTGTACATTCCAGTTGAGTGTGTAAAAATAAAAAATCAAAGTCCCTGGCAAATAGCAGTTGTGCAATTTGGTTGTTAGCTGCTTTCAACAAAAATGACAGAAAAGCACATCCTTGAATTAGCAGTTGACTTGAATGAATACTCCCAGCCATATTTTTCAAAAAGTTGTTGTACGATAAACAATCCTAAACCAGAACCTCCAGTATCTCGACTTCTGCTAAAATCCGGTCGATAAAAAGGTTGGAAAATCTTACTTAATTCCTCCTCCGTAAGTATCTGATTCACTTCGTTTTCAATCACTAATTGTTTACCATCAAAAAACAGACTGATTTCTCCCTCATGCTTCGTATATTTGAAGGCATTACTTAGTAGGTTATCTAAAATTTTATCAATATCATTTTTATTACCGATGATTTTCTCCCCTTTTAGATTGACGACTAGTTTTTTCTGTTCTGCTTCCGCAAGTATCCGGAAAGAAGTCAATTTATGTTCGATCATTTCTTTGATTGAGACTTCTTCATAGACCACATCATCTGAAGGCAAATTGTTTCTTGAGGCAAAGAGGATATTATTGATCATTTCTGTTTGTTCTTGCAAAATATTTTTACAAACTTCTAAATAACGCTCTCTGTCTTTAAATTTCCCGACATTATAGATCATGCCATCAATCAGCCCCATCAATGAAGCAACAGGTGTTTTCAATTCATGAGAAGCGATTTGCATAAACTCTGACTTTGCTTGTTCCAATTCTTTCGTTTTAGCTACTTCAAGCTCTAACACTTCAATTGTTTGGATCAAAGAAACATATAGATGGTTGATATCTTGCGCTAAAAGTGAGATTTCATCCGTACCTTTGACATCACAACGAATATCCGCATCTAATTCGATCATTTTTTCTGTTACTTTGGATATCTCTTTGATTTTTTTTGTCGAATAAATACTATAGTAGTAAGCGCCGATGCCCCCAATGATTAGTGAGACGATGATGATAAATGGATATAAATGAAGTAACACTTGACTTGCTTCTGCGACTGGTTGCATTGAGTATATACCAACTAAATAATAAGTGTTACCTTGTTTGTCAGTAATTTCTTGATAAAGGTTCGTTTCATCAGGTACAAAACTTAGTCCTGAATAGTCAAGATTCTCGTCAAAGAAGGGACCAAGGATCATACCATTGTTATTAATCAGCATGATATCAAGACTTTGTTCTCTTCCAAACCAGTATTGATCAACCACCTTTTGCATAGTAGCTAAGTCTTTGTTCTCTATACTCTTTGCCACTTGATTGAATTCCTTGTTTATTTCGTTCAGCTTCATTCGTTCATAGTAGATAGGCATCGTGAAATATAAAACAATCAACGAAAGAATCGAAACTAGAAAAATGATGATCCCAGAAAACAAAAAATTTTTCAGCATGATACTCATGGCGTGTCCTCAAGCTGGTAGCCTCTATTTTTGATCGTTTTTATGGATAAAAGTGGCATTTTCTTTCGGATATTTTTTAGATGATTATCTAATATTCGATTTTCCAACTGATATTCATACGACCAAACTTGATGTACTAATTGTTCTCGCGTGATGATTTTCCCTTTGTTTCTTATTAGAATCACTAAAATATCATACTCTTTTCTTGTTAAATGGATTTCTTCCTCTTGGTATTTTACAAGACCACCATCAAGATCAATGGCGTACTCCCCGACAGTGATGTGGGGATTTCCTTGATTCATCCGAAACACATTTTCGATCCGTTTGATCAAAATAAGTGGAGAAAAAGGTTTGACGACATAGTCACTGATCAAATGAGAAAAACTGAGCAACTGCGTATATTCATCATCCAAGGCAGTCAGCATGATGATCGGCACATCCGACGTTTCCCGAATTTTCTTTAAAACATCCGTCCCCCTTATCCCAGGCAACATAATGTCCAATAGGATCAAGTCAAATGTTTCTTCAGCAAAAACTTCCAATGCCTGTTCGCCACTTCTTACTGAATAAACTTCATATTTACGCTCTTTTAAAAATTCCGTCACGATTTGATTGATCATATATTCATCTTCAACCACTAAAATTCTTTCCATATCACTCTCTCCTTATTCAAAGCGTAATGCCTCAATAGGGTTTAATTTGGATGCTTTCATCGCTGGTAATAAGCCAAATATCACACCCATTAGGGAACAAAAAACTAAGCTAACGATAATAGACAGTACAGACACAATATAAGGATAATCAAGCGACTGTGTGATAACATAGCCACTTAGTAAGCCTATAAGTATCCCCAGTATCCCACCAATCAATGTCAAGACTACCGCTTCTACTAAAAATTGTTTTAAAATAATTTTTCTTCTTGCGCCGAGTGCTTTCTTTATCCCGATTTCTTTCGTTCTTTCCGTGACAGAGACTAACATGATATTCATCACACCGATCCCCCCTACTAATAACGAGATACTTGCTATACCGGACAAGAGAATAAAACTTGACTGGTTCATTCGTTCCAATTCTCTGGCAAAGTCTTTCAGATTCATTACCCCATATTCATAATCGGATGGTGGGATCTGTTGATTAAGAATCTCTGCTGCTTTTTCTGCAGCGCCTTGTAATTGATCGGTATTATTTGTTTGGATCGTGACAAGTGGCACAATATCTAACTCATCAGATAGTTTATGTGCTTGCTGTAAAGGAACATAAGCTCTTTTCTCAAAGCTAAATAGATTACTACTATTGGGATCTAACTGAAATACCCCTTGAACTTTGAATGGCACGCCATTCACTTCGACAAACTGTCCGATCCCTTCTTCATTGGGAAATAATTCGTCATACAAGGAATCTTCCAGAAAAATGGCTTGTTGTTGCTCCTTGAAGGCTTGAGAAGCAAAACCTTCCCCTTTGATGAAGTTTAATTGCTCCAAATCCTCAACAGAAGAAGTGACAGCAGAAACTTTGGCGTCAGCCCCTTTTGCTTTCCTATAGATTTTCCCATCTTTTTGATATGACAAGCCACTTGCTAAGACCTCTGGTATCTCATTAATTTTATTTAATACATCTTCACGTAAAAACGGAAGGTATAACGGTTTTTTTTCTTCCTTTTCTGATAGGCCTCCCCCAAATAGGTTTCCACTTTGGAATGAACTTTTTTTATCGTATTGGATGTTCATCGTATTATTGTTACCACCAATCATTTCTCGTTTCATTTTTTCGGTATTTCCACCGATGATGCTGAAAATCGAAATAATGGCAGCAATCCCAATAATGACACCTAACATAGTCAACACTGAACGCATCTTATGAGCAAAAATCGATTGTAAGGCAAATCTGATTTCTTCCATTCTTGATCACCTCACTTTATTTTGTTCATCACTGATTATTTGACCATCTCGTAAAGTGATCGTGCGCTGACATAACGCTGCAATTTCTGGCTCATGGGTAATTAGAATAATTGTTTTTCCTGCTTGGTGGAATTCCTTAAAAAGGTCCATGATTTGGCTACTGGTTTTTGTATCAAGTGCCCCTGTCGGCTCATCCCCTAAAACAAAACTAGGGTTAGTCACTAAAGCTCTCGCAATTGCGACACGTTGCTTTTGTCCTCCTGATAATTCCATTGGTTTGAAGTCACTTCGATCCTCTAACCCTACGAGTTGCAACATATCCAAGGCACGCTTACGCCGCTCTTTTTTATTGACTTTTTTATACGTTAATGGCATTTCCACATTTTGCGAAACAGTTAATTTTGGCATGAGATTGAAATTCTGGAAAACAAAGCCGATTTTTGCGTTACGAAAATCGGCTAATGAATTGTCCGCTAACGTTTTGACATTCGTTCCTTCAACGATGTAATCCCCTGATGTAGCCGTATCCAGACAACCAATGATATTCATCAACGTCGACTTTCCTGACCCCGATGGCCCCATGATTGCGACCAGTTCTCCTTCATTGATTTGCAAAGAGATATCTTTAAGGACTTTTAGTTCTTTCCCGCCTTGCCAATATGACTTCTGAATGTTGTTAAGCGTCAACACTTGCACCAACCTCCATTCCCTCGACCATTCCTGTTTGAGGCAAAGCAAGTTGATCTTCAACAGTCAATCCTTCGACTATTTCTGCGAGTTCATTATCCATCGGATTTACCTTGACTTCATGCTCTTTGATCCGATCATTTTCTACTTTCCATACATAATATTTTCCATCTTTTTCCATGAGGTATCTTTGGTTGATGATTACTTTTCCTGACACAAAATCTTTCGGTAAAACATTGACATACACATTGGAACCAATCAGTGGCATTTCTTCTTTTGGATCAATCTTAACTTTGTAAGGAAACTTAGATAAATTTGGATTCTCTTCTTTTTGATCGTCTTGTTTTGCATCACTTGTTAAATTTGCCACCTGCACAATGGTTCCTTGCCAAGTATTCTCTTGGTCTTTACGATCCATAATTTCTACTCGCTGATCGACAGCAACTTTTTCACGATCAAATTCAGTGACTTGGCCATCCACGTACAAGTTCGAATCATCAAGGATCTCCATAAAGTTTTCTTCTTTTTGACGTTCTTTTGATTGATTGACTAAGTCACGATTCAATGATTTGATTCTTCCTGAGTTATCGGCTGTCACTGTGTCTTCATTCAGCCGTTCTTTTTCGTTTTCGTGAAGTAGTTGGGCTTTTCGCAAGTCTGTTTCTATATTCTTCACTTCATTGTCACCAGCAATAGCTTCTGCATGTAGACTGGTGATTTCTCCTTCTAATGCTTTGATCGTACTTTGTAACTCTTCGGATTTTTCCTTCGCATAATCTTGTCTTGCTTTTCCAAGCTCTGCTACTTTTTGGTTATGTGCTGTCCATTTTTGATTTGCAGTCACTCGTGCTTGTTCTACTGCTCTCACTTTGATTTCTACGTCCATTTCAGCTTCCACAACTTTTCTCTGTTGATCCGTTTGGTATGTAAACAAAGGTTGCCCTTTTTCTACGACATCGCCTTCATTTACCAGAATATCTTTCACTGTTCCTCGTTCTGGATCAATTTTGATTTTGTTGCTATTATTTGGCATGACTTTTCCTGCTAAAATCAAATTCGCCGCTTTCACCTCATCAATGAGGGATTTGACAGACCGTGCTTCAATATTTGTTCCTGCATTTTCTTCTTTTGTTTTCCCACTAGAAACAACTATACTGATTGCACCAACTACTAGTAAAACAGTGATGACTGCTACTGGAAAATACCATTTTCGGTTGAATTTTTTTCTTTTTTTAGGCTTCATGTACCTACTCCTTCATTCAGATCAGTCATAAAGAGCGCTTACTACATTCTATCCAATACTTACTCTTCTTCTTTTTCCGACACTTCTTCCTCAAACTCTTGAACAACCGTTCCATTATCAAAAACTTTTTCTGTTCCTTCTTTCCCATCCACGGTTACTTTTCGTTCACTTTTTACTTTTGGCATCTCTGATTCACTTGTATCTTTGGTCTCTGAACTGCATGCTGCTAAAAGACCAATAGAACATACTAATACCAGATAACCTTTATACTTTGTTCCTTTTTTCATCATAAAAAACCATCCTCTTCTATTTGTTTTAGTTATGTTTCTCTTGTTATATTTACTATCATACATGACAGACCTATTCTCTTTCTAAAGCTAATCTGTTTTTTGTGTAATTTTTTTGGTAATTTTTTTGAACAAAAAGATAGCGCTTAAATTTCACATACAAAAAAACAATCCAAGTGATCGTTGGATTGTTCAGACTACAAAAAAAATACCCAATTTAGGAGGTTATCTACAGCCTTAAGCATCGTGATTAAATTTACAATGCTTAAAATATATACTGGATAATCTGATCAATTTTAGCCATATCTTGTAAAGGTAAATTTTCTACCTTTTTGAGTTTTCTTTTCTTGAAATCAAGTGATTTTAATTGAGAAATAAGTACTTGCCCATTTGTATCTAAATCTGCAGGAAGAGAATAGCGCGTCGGTAGATTCTTTATAGTAGAAGTAATTGGACAGATTACCGCAAACATTGTCTTCCGATTAAACTCATATCGAGAAACAACTAATCCTGGACGTCTCTTTTGAATTTCGTTTCCTGTTGAAGGATCAAAATCAATCCAAACAATGTCTCCTTTTTTAGGAATGTAATTTTTATCTTCTAACACTATAAAATTTCTCTCCCTTCAGGAGTTAAATCTTCCCATTCATCTTTTTCATAATACTCAGCTTCTTCTCCTCCACTAAATGGATCATCGATTTTAGGAACTAACGTAATTGTTCCATCATCAGAATATACAACGATATATTCTTGGTTATCTGAAGGTTTTTTACCATTATCAGACGGAAGAGTAATTACTACAGAACTTCCTTGTAATCTAGATTTTGTAATAAGCATAGATACCACTCCTTTTATACCATGATAATATACAACACTGAGTAACGCAATGGTTTTAAAATATTTATTTAAGTATTCAGTGTACATAAAATCACCCGTTTCTGGACACTTTATTTTTTTACCTTAAATTTAAATTTCTCTATACTTTTAGTGTTCATAAACCCATATCAAAATCTATGTTCATTTAATCTATATAGATAAAGTTATGTTACAATAGATTTTAGTTAGGAGTGATTTTTTTGAAAATAGGATATGCCCGAGTATCCACTGGATTACAAAATTTAGATTTACAAGAAGATAGTTTAAACAAATTTGGTTGTGAGAAAATTTTTACCGATCATCTGAGTGGAGCAAAAAGTAATCGACCAGGATTGGAAATGGCCATCGATTTTGTTCGTTCTGGAGATACTCTCGTGGTTTGGCGTTTGGATCGGCTGGGAAGAAATATGGAAGATCTGATTTCGATCGTTAATCGATTGAATGAACGTGGTGTCAGTTTTCATAGTCTTCAAGAAAATATTACAATGGATAAATCTAGCTCTACTGGACAACTTATGTTTCATTTGTTTGCGGCGTTTGCCGAATTTGAGCGCAATTTAATTTTAGAACGATCGGCTGCTGGAAGAGAAGCTGCACGTGCAAGAGGAAGGTTTGGTGGTCGTCCTGAGAAGTTATCCTTTCAGGATTTGGAACTACTGAAGACTCTAGTAGATAACGGTACGCCTATTAAGACGATTGCCGAACGATGGAACGTTTCTCGAACAACCATTTATCGTTATCTTGGTAAAATAATGGAAAAGGAAACACCTAAGTAGTTATTAGGTGTTTCCTTTTCTTAGAAATTTATACTACATTAAATACCATTGAATATTTATTATTTGCACTCAGATCATTGCCACAAAGTTCCTTAAAATACGTACGGTAGTCCGTCTCCACAAGCCGCAGAATCTCTTTTATTGGCAAATTACTATAGTCGTAACAAATTATTTCTGCCATTAGTGTTAGTTTCGCATCGATCCCTATAATTTTAGGGAGATTTTCCCAAAAATTGTCTGGTGAAATCGTGCTTATCAATTGATTAAGTTCCTCGAACTGTTGCGTTAAGTACGCATTCAGTTCTTCATTTTCTCTTTTGTCATGTGACATTCTTTCTTGAAACTGACGTAGATATTCATCCTTTGTTAGAGTGGTTTCATCTTACATTCTCCTTTCCCTTTGTCTTTATTTTTATGGATCTAGCTACAGTATTTAGATCATCATTCTGGATAGCAATTTTTTGATTTATCAAAGTTTGTAAATTTATAGTAAGAGGAGAGAAAATGGAATGCTTTTCTAATTGTCAGGCACACTACTTAATTCCCACGTCAACTTGGTCGAATAAGTAGTTGCTTCTGGATTCGCTCCTTTTGGTATATTGAGTGCCACACTTTCTTTTGCTGTTTCTGCATCACCAAACCGATAGATCCAAGTCCCCATACCTTCACTACCTTGTGCTTTGAGCAATCTTTGGCGATTTCCAGGTATTAGGGGATGACCGGATTGAAGTTCTGGAGTGGTTCCGCCTTGAGCAGTAACGACTTGTTGGTTTAACAGAGTTATACTAGCGCCATTCAATACTTGGTTTTCTTTCCCTTTAAATTGTTCTTGTTGCGTGACTGCTAATTCCCAACCATTGCGCTCAGATTCTGGGCGTCGGTCACTGATCTGGACATAGTTAGGGCGTTCTTCATTTTCATTGACGGTCCCATCTTCATTTAGCAAGCGCTGTGGTTGTGCATAATAGGTTTGGTCATGAACCGAAATAGATTGTGAACCAAAGTTAAAAGATGAAACAAAGTCAATACTCAATAGTCCTTGATCTCCAGGTAGATCTGGTTTATTTTCTGGGTTCACTTCAATTTCTGGATTTAATGGATCTACAGGATCTACTGTATTTTTCATGTATCGAAAAATGACGGCTTGCTCTACTTCAGTAAATCGACCAGAAGTATTATCCGAGATTTCTTGTAACGTATACCCTTCAATTGCTTTTTCTTCAATTTGAAATGGTTCACGTATCCCACCAGTAATGATTTCTGAAGCGATAATTTCTTGATCATTGATATCTCTGTAATGAACGGCTACGGATCCTTTTTTTTGCCACTGATAAGTACCTGGATTACTACCATCGTATTCCCGCCAAAAATTAGCTGAAGAAGAGGCAATATAGGCTTCAGGAATTGTATTGGCTTGATTCAAATAATAAACCCAGTTGCCAGTATAGCTATCTGAAGAAGTAATGGTAGGCATAGTAGGAGGACTAGCCAAATGGTCAAATCGGGAATTTGTTCCTAGACGAAGATCTGAAAGATTGGTCGTATTAGAAAACATACTGGTAGCTACAGAGACATTTGTAGTATTCCAATTCGAGATATTTAATGATTCTAGTCTACGATTACCAAAGAACATCCATCCCATATCGGTAACATTCGACGTATTCCAGCTTGAAACATCTATCACTGTTAGACTTTCGGTAGTCTGGAACATCGCTCTCATACTGGTAACATTTGACGTATCCCAATTAGAAACATTTAAGGTTTCTAGATTACGATTACTATTGAACATAAAAGCCATATCAGTAACTTTCGAGGTGTCCCAGTTTGAAAGATCTAACGTTTTTATGTTGTTCGTTCCACCAAACATATTATTCATATTAGTAACATTTGAGGTGTCAAATCTCCCAACATTATCAATACTTTCCAGATTTGGCAATGCCCAAAATAAAGCGGTTGAATTTGATGGTAATATCACTTGATCTTCTACGATAATTTGTTTGACCGAAGAGTAGGTTTTCCATGGTGCATCTCCTCTTGCGCCAGCTTCCCCACCATATAATGTGATTGTTTCAGTTCCTTCCTCATACGACCAAGGGACCGTTCCCCATAGATTCTGTTCAGGCTCATAAGTATAGACAACCGTTTGTTCTTCTACTCCAAAAGTCCCAGAGGCATTTTCGGGAATCTTACTCAATTGCCAACCACTAATGCTTAGCGCTTCGGTTGTATAAGTTTGATCAACTAAACCAGTCAGCACGCTAGGATCAGCTAATTGATTCCCTGCCTCATCTTCATGCTTTACAGTAACATTTCCACCTTGAACTGGTTCAAAGACTGCACGAATCACAGAGTTTCCTGCTTCCCTTTGGCTTACACTAAGATCTTCGCTATTTGGACTAAATATAAATATCGGACCTGAGGCGACTTCCCAGTGTAAAAATCGATAACCGGGATTGGGAAATGCTCTCATATTTCCCAGATTATCTCCTACCCGGAGCCATACCACATTCGATCCTGCCGAATCAGTTCGTCTTGGGTTGCCACCGGCTGGAGGGCTTGCAACTAATTCTAAACGATATTCAGTAGCACGATTACTTACCTCTTCACTTTCGTTTTTTTCTGATTCTTCTTGCTTTTCTGGATATTCCGAAGTCGCTGTTACTTCATGATTATCAGAAGAGCTTGAATAATCATGTGTATAGGTTAGTGGATCCGATAATTCTGCTTCTTTTGTTAGTTCCACAGGATTCTCGATCGCAAACACAGGCATACCCGTTTCAATCACTGGAGAAAAAAGCAAAGGAAAACAAAGAAGATAAGTGCTTGCCACGACCAGGGCTTTTTTAATTTTCATCGGGCTAGACCTCCTCGTCATTTTTAAGTCTTCGTTGTTTAATAAGTAGCCAAACAATAAGCAATAACAATAGAATAATCAGGCTAATCACTGCAACGATCCACCAATTAATACTTGTATCAATCGTGACATCTTTCTGATTTAATGCTCGGGCTTCATCCGCCTCGATCGTAAAGGTTCTTTCCCATTGCCATTCCTCTTCCCCAGAACGTGCCGTCATTTTCAACAAATATTCACCACTGCGAAAACGAGCGCCTTCTAAAGAAATCGGAAAATTGAAATTAGAATTTGGTGCCATTTGCATTTGTTCTTGACTTGCTTGGTATAAAATTTTTTCTTCCCCCACTTTTTGAACCGTAGCTTCAACTTCTAAGCGATTCACAAATGTCGGGGTGAAGTTTTGTAGATTCGCACTGATGACATTGCGATAGTTGAGTTGATCGGCAAAGACATCCAACAACTCTAAATCTGGTTTCACGGCGTCTTGATTGTTACTCACCACCACACCGATGATATACGCAAACTCATTTTGGATGGCGACACCTTCTCCATCGCTCGTTTCTTCCGTTGTGTCTTCTTTGACTTCTTCAATCCGTAACCCACCAGCTAAGAAGCCTTCGAATGCTTCTTTAGGCATCTTCAGATCGAGCGTCACCGTTTTCGTTTCGTTACCACCAAGCTCGATGATTTCGGGTTGTTCAATTAATTCATCCAGCGAATGCTTGAGCGTAGGATCGGCTTTTTCCGCGTCTTGTCCGTATTCCACGACCCCCATCACATTCGTATACGCAGTATGTGGCGTTATTTTGATTTTCTTTGCTTCTGCATTGGCGTTTTGTAGTTTCAATGTCAGTTTTTCTGTCGCATCCGGTGCAAGTGTCAACTGAAAATAGCGTTCGTTGCCTGACTGTTGATTGTCTGAGAACTCCGGTGTCACATAAAAATTCAAGGTTCCCTCTTCTGCCCCCACACGCATCGGTGCCACCAAACTGACCAACAACAGAAGCAGTATCATTCCTGTTTGTTGGATTATATTTTTTCGATATGTACTGACTTGTTTCATTCATTTACCCCTTCCTTTAAAGAAAGTAGCGCTACAAAATTGTAACGCTACATCTTTTGTTTCTATCAACTGAAACCGTTGGTTTCGTCAGGACTATACGCCAACATTTTACTCAGGTTGGTTTACATCTTCGTTATCGTCATTCTAAGGAGTAGAAGATAATTCCCAAGTCAGTGTGGATTTGTATTGTGTCGCATCTTTTGCTGTCGAACCAGGAATAAATAATCGGATGGCATTATTTGTAACTACATCAACCTTATCGTCCGCCTCTTGTGCATCTAAGTTTGCTTGATCCCCCAAACGACGGAAGAAACACCAGCACCTTTATCTTTTTCCGCAGTCATCACGGATACAGCAGACTCATTTGGTATTAATTTTAATTCAGCTGCATGAGCCACTGGTGCATTACCAGGCGTACTTCCTCCATACTGGATTCTTGGATTCAATAATGAAATCTGTGCACCACGCAAAGTATCATTGACTGTTTCAGTCGTTGCTTTGAAATCTGTCATACGTACTTGTAGATCCCAACCCGCATTCGTCCCACGGACATCTTGTACTTGTGCAAAACTGACATAAGGGACTTTATTTGCTTCACCAGTCGTACCGGTTTTTTGTTGTTTTTCTGCGATCATATTGTAAGTTTGATCCTGATTCGAGATCACTTGTGAACCGAAATTCATCGTGGCAACTTTCATAATCGATAAAGGTCCAGTTGTGCCTGGCACTTCAGGCTTGATCTCAACATCTGGTCCTTCTTCTGGTGGAACAACGACGAGGTCTTCCTCTTCATTTGGTGTAAATTCAATTGTTCCATCGGTTGTGACGTTACGTATTTCTTTTGATGTTTCCTCAATTGTGTCGTCTGCGAATGCTGTGAGTCCTCCGGCAAAAATGGTAGAGCTTAGCGCTGCAATAGTTGCTAATCTAACAAATTTCATCTATTTAAATCCTACTTTCTTTATTTGTTTTTTTCTTTTTGTGTCGCCAAAACCAAAAGCCAAGTATTGTGCTGACAAGCAATAGACCAGACGTTGACCATATGCGCTTCTGACTCTCGTTTGTTTTCGGTAATCTTCTGGATATTGAGTGATTGACCATTGAGGGGTGTTGAGCAATTTCTTTTGGTAAATCTTGCTTGATCGCACCTTCCGGTGCTGGTTCAGGTGTTCCAGGTATTTCATATAGCCCAGTAAAACCAATCGTACCTTCTGTTTCCACCGAACGTATTTCAGTTCCATGAACAACTAACGGTGCATACACATGAATAAGTAACATACCTATACTTAGTATGTATCTATTTTTACGTTCCATATTCGTCTCCCTCAGTATTCCCAAAAATCTTCGTTTTTAAGGAGACGACAAAAAAAGACATCCGATTGCATCAGATGTCTTGAAAAAGTGATTATATTAGGTTTTTAATTAAAAAATATAAATAACGTATTTACATTATTAAAAACGAAGGTTTTTGATAATTTTTAGTAAAAATGTACTAATATATAAGCATTTACTTTCTAAAAGGATAACATTTTATATTTTCAAAAAAAAACAATTTTTTCATATAAGAGCGAAAAATTTGTTTTCTTTTATTTTTTATCATCTCATTTAAATTCCATAAAATATTTATTTGTAGGTTCTATTGATAACAAATATTTGTTGATAAATATTAATCCTTCTAATTTCCTGATGATGTCTATCTACAGTAAATTCAATTGTACTCATACAATATCTTCCTGTAATTTACACACATTTACGCCTTATCCGTTCACTAATTCTTGATTGAATAACTAGATTTTAGACCAACTAAACTCTTTTCCGAATAGAAAAAGTCATTCTTATTGTTGAAAAAATCGATCGAAGTGATTATTTGGAAGGTGTTCTTGATCCAGATATTACTTCTCTTTAATTGGAGGATACAAATCAACGGGCAAAAAAATAGTCGAAGCTTTCTTTACTGGACTTTCTAGAGACATAAAAAAATTTTAGTAGATTTTTGATCTTTCAATCAAATACAACAAATTTAAAGCAGACTTATTTCAACCTCTTGATACATTAGTCTCGTACATTATGATTTTTTACCGAAGAATTTCTCACTGATCCTCTGGAGACGTTTGGCTCTATAAACATTGACATAGTTAAAGCTTTCTCTTTGATGTTATTAAAATTCCTATTTATTTTTTCTTTATCTTTTTCTAAGTTTTTTCTAATATCATTGACGTTTGATCGTATTACCGTTATTTCTTCCTTAGTCAATTGATTGGCTCGAACTTTCGTTCCTTCTAATTTTATAAACTTTTTAAATCTACTAAGAAGATTCTTTTTTTTATTATTATAAAATGATGCTTCAATATTATAAGAAGCTACTCTTTTAAATTCTGGAATGCTATTAGTAAAATGTTTATTTAATATTTTACCATTTTCTATCTTTCTCATAACTTTAATGTCTTCTGGATACTTGTTTCTATCATCTTTTAAATAACAATACATTTTATATTGCTCTCTTAAATAATTACTGATATCAGTTCCATACCCCATTTTTTCTAACCGGAAACACGCAACTTCTGTAAGAATACCGTTTAAAGAATCTGTTCTACCTTGTTTATCAGTGGAAAAGATTAACTGCCCTGGAGAACTTTTTTCTGAGAGTACGCTTTTCAATGAAGCTACCACCTCTTTCATTAAACAGTTTCCTTGTATATATTGACTTGATGTAACATTGCGTCCATAATACTCGCTATTTGCTATTTTACTAAGAAAGTGTAACGGTTGATATTTTATATCAGAAGGTTCAAATCCTCTATCTGTAAATCCACTTGCAATAGCTTTAGCCATTGAATTAATTCCATCAGGAGTATTATCTATTTTATAGAAATAATTGCTTACAATATAATTTTTTCCATAATTATTGAAATTCTCATTTGATTTTTCAAAACGTTCAGGAGGAGAAGCACCAGCTTTGTCAAATATTTCCACTTGAATTTCTTCACCAACTTTTTTTATAATGCACGATACTTCATGCGCTCCAGTTTTGGTTTTAAACCCAGTTGGCACTACTAAGAAACTATCATCATTATGATTGATAAGTTGGTCAGTATAATGAGATAAAAGAGTCGCATTTTGGGAAGCATAGTAGCTTCGATCTAAAGAAGACTTTATTAAATCAATATTACGATGTTGAAGTTCTTCTGGATAAGATTCAATAGCTTGTTTTACGAGCGAAAATATTTCTTTTTGAACATCTAATTTATCTAACGTATTTCCTTTAAAATTAAAATTTTGAAGGAATAATTCACATATATCTTTACCATACCTTTTACTCTTCATATACTCAGTTCTTTTTTTATCGATTTCTGCGATTAATTTTTTTTCTTCTTTATTACTAATCATTTGTTTCCCCCTTACAAATCTTTTTAAGTATGGAAAGTTTAAACTAGTACTTCAATAACTTATCTAAGATCAATACAACGATTTTAACTATAGATGTACAGAAAATTTTTTGATTTATAAATGGAATAATACATTATTGCTTTTTTTCTAAATTGAGCATGTTTTCTACATCAGCTTAATTACCAATATATGTAAACTATCTATCTGTTCTCATTAAACTAAGTTACTTGGTCGTTAACTTAAACATTAATTAAAATAATCAGCTGATCGGTGATTTTTTTGTTTAATGCGCTGAGACACCACTTGCTATACGCTGTTCTTTCAATAAAGTATAGTATATCTAACATAGAAAAATATAATCCTTCTTTTTCATAGACACATGAAAAATTTTTCATTAGTGTAGATATACGAAACATTAGGATGTACCCTAAATAGACACTAGCCAATCATTGAAAAATCTCGATTTCTAATGTATGATTAGGGTGTATTTTAAATAATTCGAGAAAGTAGGTAAAAAATTGAAAGTTGCATATATTAGAGTCTCTTCTCTTGATCAAAATGAACAACGTCAAATTGAAGAAATGAAACAATTCGGAGCGGAAAAAATTTTTATTGAAAAACAATCTGGAGCCACAATTTCAGAACGGCCAATTTTTCAAAAGGCTTTAGATTTTGTACGTGAACAAGATACTTTTATTGTAGAAGCAATTGATCGATTAGGGAGAGATTATGATGAAATTATTGCTTCAGTTAATTACCTAAAAAATAATAACATCCGACTTATCATTACTAGTCTACCTATCATGGCGCAAGCAATTGGAGATCCACTCCTGGATAAATTCATTAAAGACTTAATCATTCAAATATTGGCCATGATTGCCGAACAGGAACGTAAAGAATCCAAACGACGCCAGGCACAAGGAATTAAGATTGCAAAAGCGAATGGTGTTTACAAAGGACGTCCTAAGTTATATAGCGCAGATACAAAAGATCCCCAACGTCGCCTTGTTTATAAAAGCATCGTTGAGGATCTTGAGAATGGCGTTGCTATTTCTAAGATTGCAAAAGACTACAATATTACTAGACAAACAGTTTATAGAATTAAAAATGAAATAAATAATAAGAATACCTATATAAAGACAAATAATCATTAACCATTATAAAAACTCTTACTAAAGTAAGAGCCTACACATTTAAGTTATTCCCATCAGCCATCAATCCATCATACCACATTGAAAATCATGGAATGTTTCGGGTCCATACTGCGTTTGTACCCACATAGTTCTTTGAAGTAGATGAGATAGTCACTTTCGACGATTCGAAGGATTTCCACATCTGAACAGTGATCAAAGTCGATCAGATCTGCTACTAGACTCATCTTGGCATCGATTCCTAAGATCTCCGGCAATAGTTCCCAAAAATTCTCCTGACAGATCTGACTTACTAAGGTCTCCAATCGTTGGATCTGGGTGTTTAAATAGACCTTTAGGTCTTCACTTGCTCGTTTTTCTGCCTCTTCAAAGGTACTTTGAAAGCCCTCCAAATACGCTTCTTTTGTAAAAAATGTAGGCATTGTTTTTTCCTTCCTTCTTTTAAAATGTTTCATGATCGATCAGTGGATTCAACTGATGCTTGACTCTTGCCCAATCTTGCGCCGTAGGGATACTGCCCATAAGAACGCAATCCGTGTCAAGAGCGTAATCCAAAAGGTACGGTCGATAGTTCGTTACAATCAAATCAACGTGTGCATCATTTAAATGTTCCGGCGTCAATTCCTGAAGCGGCATAAACAACAGCTTATGATATTCCCCTAATAGTACACGTGCCTGCATTCGGATTGATTGAACCATTAAATAGTCACCTTCTAATAAAAATAAAATTTTTTTGATCGGTTGGTAATAGTGGAACAATAAGTTCATATATGCCGTAAAACTCACCACGATATCTTCAAAATATTGGGCAGAAAAACTGAGTACTCGGACATGTTTTAAGAGAAATTGTTTATGGGCCTCATAAATCTGTTTATCGCATTTCTTCACCATCCAATGGATTTCTTCTAGCTCTTTGTTCAACACCGGACTCACTGCTTCATTCATCAAACGCGAAATGAAAAAAGAGGTTATAAACTGTCCTAAAGTATCCGTATCCCATTGTTCAAAGAAAGGGTCAGAAAGGTAATCTGACACGATGAACTGAAGATCTTTCCAATGGCTGAATCGTTGGTTAAAAGTTTGTTCTTGGTCCACACGATGGATCGTCCGTTTGGAAATAATCGATAAATGGATCCAAGCGAATTCTTCTTTTGGTAGATAAATCTCATATTCCTGTTTGATCCTTTCTTGTAAAGAAAAAAGCAACTGAAAATCTTTTTCTTGATAAATGCTTACTTTTACCCATTCAGGTAAGGACACAAGATGATTTTGATGGACTCGGACCATTGCGATATAAAGCTGGTAATAAAAGGCTGAAATCGTTATTCCTGTACCCAATTCATACTTTCCCAATTTGCCAGACAGTTCGTTCAAGACCAACGTATGTAAGTCTTCTGGCGGACGGATTGTATACGGAGTTTGTTCACTGCTATAATAAAAATCAAAAAAGAACTTTCGGATATTGACTTCTTCCCCTAAAAAATTGACTGGGTTAAAAGCCAACGTTAACTCATACTCAGCTAATACCGGTCGGATTCTTAATAAAAACCTTCGTAAAGTACTCTCTGCATAACTGTGCTGGTGAGCCAAGTCAGCCACTGTAAAATCTTTTCCCCAAAAAACATTTCCCACGATTTCAAATAACACTTCGTTTTCCAACAGTTGTTCTTTTTTCTCTTGGTAGTCCCTACGATTTCGTTCTTCAAAATAATACCCACTATAATTCGAACGTAATTCGATGCTTGTGCCAAAATGGTTTTTGAATGCTTGAATATCTTTTATCAAGGTACGTTGTGAAATAGCCAGTCGTTCACTCAGCTCTCCAATCGTAAAACGCCGTTCTTGTTCCATCACACTTAACACCTGCATCCATCGCTTGACCTCTGCGCTTGTAATAAACGCCATCTGAAACTCACGCAATTTTTTTCCCCCTCACTTTTTCAAATATTTCCCTCTCATGCTCGTTCACTCATCTTGACTCAGAAAATGCAGAGAGCACTTCATCGATTTTCTCCTTGCTAGGTACATAGGAAAGTTCAATCGTTTCACGAGCGTTTCTAGCTTGTGGTTGATTCACGATTTGTACATGACGTACTAGTCCCAGTGGATTCATTTGTGCAGCTTCCACCACCTGTAGGCCAGATTTTTTTAAAATCGTTTCAACTTCCTGTTTGATCCATCGTGTCAAAGCACGTGGTCCTACTAGCTGATAGGAAACATAAATCGTCTGGCTATATTTTTTCTTCTCAGCTAAAAAACGTTTCATGAGTACTTCTAAAGGAGACGGTTTATCACTGTTTGCATACGGAACTTGTTCTGGTGCTTCAAGTGTAGGTAGCTGGAAAAAGGCCTCCATTAAAAAAAGGAGTGTTTCGAAAAAACCATAAGTCAGACCTTCGGTCTCATGCATCGGTAACTCATACTCACTCGCAGGTGAAAATGTGCGGGTAAATGCCTGTTGTGTCAAAGGGTTCAAAAATTGACTCTCATCTAACGAGAGAAGAAACAACGCAGCTTTTTCTGGTCCTGGCAGAAACACACTCACCTGTTGATCCAAAGCCTGGATTAGAGTTGTTTGGGCTTGTTTATGTGCCACTTGTTCTTGTAAGCAATGTCCTTGGTCGACTCGTTGCTTAGCTAGTTTCAGCCATTGATTAAACAAGGTTTGATCTAGGTGCCAAGGTCCGTCTTGAATCGCCACTTTCTCCTGATGTAGGTCCTGAATATGTTCTGAAAGAAACCTAGGATACAATGGTAAGGTGAAATAAAAATCATAAAGGAATTGGCGAATCCCCGCTTCTTCGCCCCATAATTGATTGGTTTTAGATTCAATTTTTATCCCATAGTAGGTCGTTAATAACGTTTGAAGCTGCCGTTTCATCCGTTGGAAGCTTGCACTCGACACATCAAGATACGCCATCCACTGTTGATTGTCTAAACACTTTCCCGCAGCCAACTGATCCACAAAGAGAAAAAGTTTCTCTTCATTTAGTAACGCTTGTTTCTTCTCATAATACTCTTTAGGGTTCAGAAAGGAAAAGTGATAGCCCTTCTCATCGCCGATCAAATGGATCCGCTCACCAAAATAGTCCTTGATCGCCTTTATATCCTCAATAATCGTCCGTCGCCCAAACCCAGTCTGTTTAGCTAAGGTTTGTGCGGTAACATGTTCCTCTTCTTCTAACGTCGCCAATAAGAGCAGCCAACGTTTAGTCTTATCTGCCATGACTAAATGATCAAATAAAATGTGCATATTTTTTTCTGTCCTTTCTATGAAGAAAAAGAAAAGAGCCGCAGCCCTTTTCTTTCTTGTGACTAATTATCGGGAACTACACTTAGTTCCCAGGTGAGTGTTGTTTCATAGGTGCTTGCTCTTGGATTCGCGGTTGGAGGGACTTCAAGTGCCACGCTTTCGCTTGCACTTTCACCGTCACCAAACCGATAGATCCAGGTACCTGCTCCTTGGCCATCGAGCGCGGTCAGAAGTTTAGTCTTTTCTCCTGGAATAAAGGTAACACCGTCTTGATTATACAACATTGGTTCGTCGCTTCCATGAACAGACTCCAATTGTTGGTTAGTTAAAGACAAACGCGCCCCTCTTAGTTCATTTTCCTGTAGATCCGTAAATTGATTGTTTTGCGTAACTGCTAATTGCCAGCCGTGACGTTCCTCTTCTGGCCGTCGATCACTGATCTGGATATAGTTTGGTCGCTCTTCAGCCTCATTGACGGTTCCATCCGGATTTAACAAGCGTTGCGGTTGCGCATAATACCGCTTCGTTCGCGTAGAGATTGCTTGTGAGCCAAAATTGAAGGCCGAAATAAAGTCAATACTTAGTTGCCCTTGATCTTCTGGCAATTCTGGTTTATTTTCAGGATCCACTTCTAATTCTGGATCCAAAGGGTCTACCGGTGAGAAAGGCCCTACATCCTCAATGATTAATGTCGTAGCCGGTTCAAAAGTTACATCGTGAAATGTTAAGTCAGCGGCTGGGTTGATATTTCCACGCGCGTTATTCGTCTCTGGCGGATTGATCACACCTGCGGCTTCTGCCGAGCCTTCCGCATCTCTTAGAAAGACCTGAATCTCATCGTCTTCTTTTAAAGTTAAGTCAGATAAATCCAGGATAAAGTTACCCTCGTTGTCTACCGTTACATCAGAAGTGTCAAAGATTTGTCCATTATGAGTTGCGGTTATTTCAACCTCTTTGTTTTCAACATATCCCTGAACATGTGTTGCTGTTTTTCCGATGGTATTCACAGGGAACTCCGCTGGTTTTGGTGGGATAATTGGAAAGACGACAACACTATCTATTTTGATATCGTCCGGCAAACTAGGAACTCCAACTTCACCAACACCGCGAAAAGCAGATAGAACGCTAATCCGATCTCCCTCATTTAAAAGTTCCGGTAATTTTACTTCAAATATTCCCTCTCTATCTGCTTCACCATAGATACTATCTACTTTAGTAACTGCTCTATGTGTTTCTTTTTCTCCAGTAAGTCGTTCAATTTCTATCTCTAGTTCTACCTCGCCTTCAAACGCTGATCTATAGTCACTCCCTTCCGGAATACTTACATGACCAAAAATAGACTTATCTGCATTGGTAGGAACTCTTAATTCATCTACAACAGCACGTGCGTTATTTGCACTAATTCTACTATATGCAGTCATTCCAGCCGGTCCAAAAGTACTTGTATTAAATGATTCCGGATCGCTAGTCTGTCTAATAGTATTAAAGTTGCTTCCCGTTAATTCAAAATCAATCATATTCCAATACTTTTCTGCTTCAAGATCAAAATTAGAACCATTAGTCCATGCTGCAAAATTAGAATTTTTCAAATCAAATATAGAGGATGCCGATACACTATATATATTGCCTCCGTTTGGACGTGTATTTTTAAAATCAAAAAAAAGTGGATTATCAATAGTTATATTACTAATTGAACCATTAAATATTGCACCTGATTCAGTGCTCGATCTTCCAATTGCTGTAAAACTAGTTCCTTCCCTAACATTGATTTCCATCGAACTGTTTCCACCAATAGCAGGTCCAAAATCAGAGACAATATTTACTTCTGTTCCCACGCCACTCAAATCAAAAACTCCACCATCATTAGCAAATTCTATACCTTGATTCGCCGAATTATTAGGTGATCCGTTTCCACCATTGTACATTTGTAATTTACTATTTCCTTTTACAAAGAATTGACCATCCGCACGAAATCTTACTGCCGGAGCAGCTCCTTCTTCAGCCTCAATAATAACAGTACTATTATTATCTATATCAAATCGAGAACCTCGGCTTGCAGCCCCATAAAATCTAACTGTTGCATCATTTCCATCAAGACGAGAAGAGTAAAGTTCCATTTTAGAGCCATTGTCTACCAAAATTCTTGAATTCGTAGCAGTATCATAAAGAAGCGCACTAGTTTGAGGGGCTTCTATTTTCAAAGATGCTCCATTGTTAACCTCAATAAGCGATTCATTTGAATCAAATCTAATAACCCCTCCGTTTCTACCCGAGCTTGTTGAAGTTGTATTAATAGAAACTGTAGTGTCTTCATCCGTAATTTGAACTACCGGTAATACGCCTGAAATTTGTGCTAACTTTGCTTGCAGGTCAATACTTACTTTACTTCCATTTCGAGCAAAAAATTTATTGACTCGGAAGACAGCATCATCACGCCCATTCATAGTCGACCTATAAGTATTTTCGCCACCTATATATCCTGACTTTGCATTCGGTGCATTAACTAAACCAGATACATTCCCACTTCCCGTATGAACATTTTCAAAATTTAATGTCCATCTTTGACTGTTGGCTGCTGTACCTGTAAAAATTGCTGTAGTTCCCGGTTTTGTTATTGTTATATTTTTTAAAGTAATTGTCGTCTCTACGCTCACTGCTCCAAGTGTGAATCCAGCAGTATTATTGGCAAAATTTATCGACCATCCTTGTCCGTCAATTTCTATATTTCTGTTGATCGTACCTGCCGCTCCAGCGTTTCTGACTATGTCGTTTTCCAAAATAATTTTTTGTACATCATCGTTACTTATGGCTTTTTGAAATTCTTCCCATGTTGAAACACTTACGAAAGGCTCTTTCTCCTTTGTTTGTTGATCCTGCGGAGCTTCTTCCACAGGCGCTTCTTTTTCTTCTGATTGTTCAGTCATATTCGTCTCTTGATTGTATGCTTCATTTGATTCAACAGTTGAATCCTGATTCATTTCTGATTGATCTTCAGTCTCCGTTTCTTTCTTTTCCGATATTTCAAGTGTCGCAGTTACGTCTTCGACGGACACATCATAATTACCTTCAGATTTAAATACCACTGGAAGCACAAACGTTTGTTGTGCACGCTCCGCTTGAATCACCCATTCATCTGATTCTTCTTCTTGGTTGATGACGGTAACTCCAGCTTGTAACTGGTCTTTTACCAGCTGTGCTTCCTTTGGAAGGGTAATCCTTGCCTCTGACACCTCTTGATCTGAAACAAATGTCACCTTCAATGACTCTTCAACCGTTCCTTGAAGGCGAGAGCGAGGAAAGGAAAAGCGAGGATTGCCTTCTTCTTCCACTTCTAGATAGTTTTTTATGGATGGAAGTTCCAATTGTTCTTCTTCCTGTACTTGCCCCCCTACCTTTTTATCCGTGGTTTCCGCATAGACGATCCCTACTGGCAGGAGGAATGCATGCAGAACAATAATCATCGTCCCTAAAATGAGCAATCCTTTTTTCATTAGCTTTCTCATGAAATCCTCCTCTCTATACTTCTTTTTCGCTTTCACGTGCTCTTTTCTTTTGCCACATCAGGTAAAGCACAAGTCCAAGCATTAAAATAAGCAAAATAGTCGCACCGATCATCCACCAATTGACACCAGAATCAATCATTACGTCTTCTCGATTTAACTTGCGGGCTTCATCGGCTTCAATCGTAAATTCACGCGTCCATGACCATTCATTCTCTCCCGATGTAGCTGTTAATTCTAGGACATAGTTCCCACTTCGAAAACGGTCGCCTTCTAAAGAAATCGGGAAGTTGAAATTAGAATTTGGGGCCATCTGCATCATTTCTTTCTCCGCCTTGTAGAGAACCTCATTCTCCCCTACTCGTTTTACGGTCGCTTCCACCGCCAATTGATTGACAAAAGTGGGCGTAAAGTTTTGTAACGTGGCGCTGATCACATTGCGGTAGTTCAATTGATCTGCAAACACATCTAATAGTTCCAACTCCGGTTGCACCGAGTCTCGAGTATTACTAACGACCACACCAACCACATGGGCAAACTCATTCTTGATAGCTACGCCTTCTCCTCCTGGGGCATCGCTATCTTCCTCTTCTTTTACTTCGGTGATCCTTAAACCGCCGGCTAAATACCCTTCAAAGGCGTCTTTAGGCATTTGCAGAGGAATTTCTATAACCTTTGTTTCATTTCCAGCTAAAGCAATGACCTCCGAAGGAGTCATCAGCTCATCCAAGGAGTGGATTAAGGATGGATCCGCTTCTTCAACATCTTTGCCATACTCGACATTCCCCAAAGTATTAGTATAAGCTGTATGCGGTGTCACCTGAACGTTGATTGGTTCTGAACTGGAATTTCCGACTTCTAGTCGCAAAGTCTCTTTTTGTCCAGGAGGGAGTAATAACTCATAGTATCCTTTACTTTCATCCACTTGGCTCTCTGGAAAAAGAGGGGTAACATACGTATTTAAACTCGCTTCTTCGGCCTGGACCGCCCGTGGCAAGAAAAAGAAGAGCGCTATAAGCAACCATAGACTTTTTTGTATCGTTTGTTTGTGTATCATTTGTCATAATCCTTTCTAAAAAAGCAGCGTCACAGAATTCTGTAACGCTGCCAGTGACTAATGGAACATGGAAATAGGAATGGTTTACTTCTTAAACCGCATCAGGTTCCTCATTATCTGGTGTTAGTTCTAATTCCCATGTCAATGTAGAGGTATACGTTACTGCATCTTTGGCAGTCGAGCCAGGAACAAACAATTGGATCGCCTTATTTTCGACGACATCTACCCCATCTTCCACTTGTTTTGCAAGCGCATCATGATCTCCCCAAACAACGGAAGAAGTTCCGCCACCCTTTTGGTTAGCAGCCGTCATGACCGGCACGGCCTCTTCACTTGGAATCAACTCTAAACCACTTGCGTGAATCGTCGGTTCCTGATTTGCATCATCGACACTGTAACGAAGGGAAGGATCGAATAACGTGATTTTGGCGCCTTTTAACACACTATTTAGGGTATCTGTTTTTGCTTGAAATTCACTTAAACTCACGCTCAGTTCCCATCCTTCATTGGTACCACGGGTGTCTTGAACTTGTGCCATACTGACATAAGGAATCATATTTTCCTCGCCTGTTGTCCCGGCTTTCTGTTGCATTTCCGCAATCATGTTGTAATGTTCATCAGCAGTTGAGATCACTTTCGTTCCAAAGTTCATTGTTGGAACTGTTGCAATCGTTAGTGGTCCTGTACCAGGAATTGGTGGGATCGTCACATCTGGACCTTCAGGATCAGGTTCTACTACTGTGTCTTCAATATTTGGAGTGAAGGTGACCTGACCGGTCGTTGTTGTTTTACGTACTTCTTTTGACTCTGGGTTTTCCTCTTCAGCGAAAGCCTGTACACCTCCTGCGAAAATCGTGGTTGATAATGCGGCTACAGTTGCTAAACGAATAAATTTCATACTTAAATTCCTGCTTTCTTTTAATTAATTTTCTTGTGTTGCTTTTCTTTTTTTATTCCCTACGACTAATAAAACACCTGCCACTAAGAAACTTCCAATCCATAGCCCAAGTGAGCTACCGGTCATATTGGTTTTTGGCAAAGTTCCTCCTGGCTTTTGTGGGCTGGTGCTGGGAGGTGGATCTGGTGGACCGATTGGTTCATAAGTTCCTGTAAACCCAATAGATCCTTCTGACTCGACGGATTGGACCTGTGTACCATACACCTGCAGGGGAAATTGTATCGCTATTATTAGGGACATTAGACCAATCATAAGACCAATAGTTTTTCGCATCTTCCCTCCTCCTTTAACATCTATCTCAAAAACTATCGTTTTTGGGTGTACAGCAAAATAGACATCTGAACTTGTCAGATGTCTAAAGTAATGTTGTTAAATTGGTGTTTCGATGACTTAGCATACATAAGTATTCGTTATTCTAAAAAACGATGGTTTCTAATACGTTTTAGTGAATAAACAAGGCTTAACCTTCAGCCTTCCTTATACTCATTATCTTATAATAATTTATACAAGATTAAAAATCACAATTTTCACCTCGTCATGCATATCTAGAAAACAACAAAAAAAACAAATGAAATCATGGATTCATCAGAATGAATGGGAGAAAATAATTAGTGCTCAAAAAAAAATAAAAGGTAAGGATCAAAAATATTTAAGTTTTTTGATCCTTATCTTTTATTTTTCTTGCTCAACTTCGATGTCATTTTCTAATTTAAGTGTTTAAAAGCGAAATAGAAAGTCCAACAGGGTATACTCTGTTGGACTTTAGGTAAATTTCTTACTAAGCCTAATTAAGTAAATAGCTGAAAGAACTATAAAATAAGTAAAAAAGGATCAAAAACTTAAACGTTTCTGACCCCCTTTGTAAATTAATGATAGTTTATTTCTATCTACCTAATCTTTTTTCTGCTTCCCTGTAGACTTCTTTTTCGTTCCGTTTGCCGATCACTACAATTTCAATTATTTCAATTCCTAAGTCAGACTGTTTGAATATCACTCGCAAACCTAATTTTTTATGTTTCATTTTTTTACAATCTGCCAGTTTTCCTCTAAGAGGTTGCCCAGTGTCTAATCCAAATTCCTCAATTTTTTTTAAAGACTTCCTTATTTGCAATTTTTGACTATTGTCTAGTTTTTCATAATCTTTTTTTGAAGCAGAAGTGTATTTTATTTTGTAACTCATTCCCACTCGTCCTCAATGCTATCTAAGTCTTCTCTCCAATTCTTTCCCATAACCTCTTCGGCAGAGAAATATTTTGGAGCAGAGATTTCAAAAGGAATTTTTTGCTTACTAACTATTTGTTTGAAATAGATATTAATGGCGGTTGTAAAATCAAGTCCTAAAGCTTCTAATGTTTCTGCTGTATTCTTCTTCAATTCAGAATCCAAATTAACGTTCAATCTTTCTTTTGTTGACATCTAACCCCTCCTCTTTATACACCTATTATACTCATTTAAGGTGTATAAGTCAAGAGTTTGATATCTCGATTTATGATTTATTATCGTTTAAAGTTACTCATACGTAACTGTGTAGAAAATGGTTCTGCGCCAAACAAAACGATCGCACTATTCTTTTTGACTACACGCAAGTATTGTGACCACAATTCTTCCCAGGGCAAAATAGTATCCCAGGAACAAGCAGTAGTTCCATATGGCAAGTCGCAAATGATCGTATCGATCGATCCGGAATTTTTTTCATTCCTTCTAAGCAATCTTCAAAGTAAATCGTATCTTTTTGAATCATAGGTTTCTCCTCTATGATTCAGGCCTGAATCTAATGGTTTAGTCAAGTCTTGATACGTTTACTATACAGGGTAGCTGTTCCCTGTTGAGTCTGCTTAAACGACTATGAAAGGTGGAAATGCTTCGCAATAAAGTAGATCACATCTACTGTCACACTATTTCCTGCTTGTTTATATAGTTGGCTGTCAGAAACCTTCTGCTCAAAGGGAGAGTTATAATGATCCATACGTTCAACCAAAATTCTTTGTGCAACTTGTTTACTGCCGAATTTGGCTGCTAGAAATGCCCAATCTGGAAACGATTGAAGCCTCCAGCACTCTAAAGGTGTTAATTTACGAACCTGAAAATCTCTCTGTGCTAAATTATTTGGATCCTCATCCGCATTATTGCGTATTTCATTCACAACAATTTTCGGCTGTTGCCCACCTCCTTGCATGGTATTTAACGTTGGACAAATCCCTTCAGGAGAATAGACACTGACCGCTGATCGATAACGTCCATCAATCTTTCCTTCTACTATGATTCCGTGGCGATCTTGTGCGGTAAGTGTGAACATTTCTTCTCCATTATTTTTTATTCTTCGACCATTCTGTCGAACTTCATCTTTATCTGGAGATATTATAGGAATCGCTATCTTATTTCCTTCTCCTTTGTTTGTCGTAAGAGTTGGAGCGATCCCCTCTATACTACTAACCTGACCATTCATACCATCCCCACTAGGATTTACATTTCCGACTACAATTTGTTTTGGCATTTTATAATCAGTAGCCGTTAAAGTTCCCATTAATCCGTTAGTATAATAGGTTCGTTCTCGAAAATTTGTATTTAAGTTATTGCGTTTATTTGTCGTCCCAGCTATATTGATTTTTGCTGATTTTTGATCAACTGATTTTTCTTCTCCTGTGAGAGGTAAAAACTTTCTGGCACCTGACTCTCTAAAATGTCCGACAATAAAGACACGTTCTCGGTTTTGCGGGACAAAATCCTTGCTGTTAAGCACTTGCCATGCCACGTCATACCCCAGTTCATCCAGTGTTCTGAGTATTGTTTCAAACGTAGCTCCGCCATTGTGGTTGAGCAATCCTTTGACATTTTCAAGGAATAAAATGCTAGGTCGCAAAATATGTGCGAAGCGTGCAATCTCAAAAAAGAGAGTTCCTCTAGTATCTGCGAAACCTCGTCTTTTTCCTGCAGAACTGAAAGCCTGGCAAGGAAATCCTCCTGTGATAATGTCCACACGTCCGAATCCTCGAATAGTGTCGTCTGAGATCCTCGTAATATCATGCATTTCCACCTCATTTTCAGTATTAAAGATCGCTTTATAACTCTGTCTAGCATATTTATCAATTTCACAAAAGCCGACACATTTATGTCCTGCTTTTTCCATTCCCATCCGAAAACCGCCTACACCCGCAAATAAATCAATAAAAGTTAGTTGTTTCGATTGTTTCATTCAATATTCTTTCCCACAGCTGTGTTCTTGTATTCAAGCTTGTAAGATAAGAATAATAAAAGAGCGGGTGAAAGAAGGGCATTCAAAAGTCTCAGAAATGTTTAGATTTTTGTTTCTGCTTTAGGACTACCCTCGCTTTTGATCCAGTAATTGGATTGCAGATGTAAACTGAATGAGCGATTTTTTTGAGTCAATCAAAATAATATTCTTCTGATAATGAACTCGCTCGCTGACTAATGATATTGATAAGCCATAAAAATATCGAAGTAAAAATATTTTCCTTCTTCGGTCAGTAATTTCAGGCTTATAAGGGTGATTGATTGAGAGATACCCTTTTATAAATAGTCTGTGTAAATACTCAAACTCTTTATACATTGGATCATTAATTACTTCTGGTGAAACATTTTCTCTGTGTATCATCGAATATGTTTCTTGAATCCTCGGAGTAGCTGGAATCCCAACTTTTTCTCGTAAATTTTTATACTCTGATAGAAATATACTGAATTTTTCTTTGGTGGTTTCCCATTCTATATCCACATCCCTGGGCAATTGATATTTGGCCACATCAAAAAGTTCCATTCGTCCCTCCATAATACAAAAAGCATTACCTCTCAAAAATGAGTAGGCAATGCTTTTATGTCATCATTATTTTTATTATCAGTTGTACCATGATTTTTTCTTCACAGCTCTGGCTCATTGTCTTTTTCCGTTGATCGAAGTTCAGATTTCACTCGAAAAGTAGAAAGATCTTGGGCCACATTGCGCTCTTCAATCGGTTGACAGTAAAGTTTTTTCGTGTCTATTTATCAAGATCAACCGAATCGTATACTGCCTTTTCTGTCAAAATACCCAAGGCGGCATCGTAAGTTTTTAATTGTTTCTCAAGCAACTTTACTTGTTTTTCCAGTTCTTTTTTCTCTCCATGTAAGGATTTTACTTTTTCTATTTGTTCAAGATTGGAGGGATCATACTTTAGTTTTTCATTCGCTCGAAATAACTTGTCGTCCAAAGTTGCTCTTGCTGCTTGCACAATTTCATAATTATCATAAAAGTCCTTCCCTAAAACATGTGGTAGTTGATCGCTGCTTACTTGACTAGTTGACAAAATATTTAAAGCTGTAACCATTTCTCGGACATTTTGAATAGCAGAATTTTTTCGTTTTGGAAACAGTCCGCTTTCTCCAGAAAGATAATTTGCTAAAGAGGCTCCCTTTACAAATTTATTTTTTTGTCCTTTTTCATCACTCCAAAAATAAAAAATATCTTTATAATTAAAATGCGCCTCGTAACGTCCGTCTTCCAATTTCTCTAACATGTAATCAGGAACTTTGACCACACCTGTTTCATACCGGCCATAGGCAATCTCCACATAGATCCCTGTCATCGTGTCTCTTTGTATTTGCCAGGGTTCAATGACAAAGGTTAGATCGGGGAAAGATTCTTTTTCTGCTTTTTGTTCGACATATTTTTTTGCAATATCCCTTGCATTGAAAACCGCTTCCGGTTTATTTTTACTTACCCGCTCGATAATATTTTCTTCATTGTAGATTCGTTGTTTTTTATTTATCGTATAATCACGAGCTGGACGTTGTTGTGGCAGATCCAATAATTTGTAGTTGATCACTTTCCCATATTCTTCTGAATTATGATTAGGATCAACATCAATATTTAGAAGCCTTGCCTTCACTAAAAAATCATCCCAGCTTGTACTATGGGTAAGCAAAAAATTTAACCGTTCTTTTAATTCAACTCGATACGCATTCTTTCTTCGATATTCTTGATACTTTTTATGTGAGTTTCTTTTAGGCGTATCGAGGATCATTGCGCCGTGATAGTCCGCTACCTTATCGGAGTAATTTCTTAAATGAGCCGCTGTTCCTCGTTGCCAGCGGAACTTCGTTAAATCGACACTTGAGGTTGTATTAAAAATAATATGGTTATGCAAATGTTCTTTATCTACATGGGTCGCAATGACAAATTCATAATTTTCACCTAAGAACTCGAGCGCAGTTTGTCTCCCAATTTCATGAACTTCTTCAGGTGTGAGATTGTCTTCAGGATCGAACGATTGAACAATATGTCTTGCAATTACTTCCTCAGTCTTTTTTTTATTCATTTTTCCACGGACTCTTTGAGCCAATGTTCTTGTTAAGTTCATTTCAAAAAAAGCATTGTTCACGGCGTTAACTTTATGACCACTCGTTAAAGTTTGGTTTTTTGTTTTTTCTGGATCTAGAATGTATCTTATCGCTTCTTTTAGATATCTTTCTTGCTTAATCGTGAGCGTTTTAGTCGTTGGCACTTCACTCCCTCCTCGTTAGCTTCTGAATTTCTTGTAGCAAAATGTCTTGTGAACGTACATAGTTATTTTGCATTTTCGCGAACTCTGAAACGAGATATTGGATATCTTCTTTTTCTACCAGATCGGTCTGATTTAATTTATGGGCAATCTGGTTGATATTATTGCCAATCATATTCAACTCAGAAACATATTGCCCCGTTTCACCTAAAGCTTCCTTCAAATCTGTAAAATCTATATTGATTACCCATCCGTTAAGGGCCATTAGACGAATATAATTAGTCATTGTTCCTATTCTCGCTAAGTTCATATTTTTCTTAATTCGCTGCTTTTCTTCTTCAGTAACATATACTTTTACTATTTCATTACGGAACAAGTTTTTTTTATCCATTTGAATCTCTCCTACGATAATCACTTAATGCTTCGCAAGGCTATGCCTTGCCCACTCCCGAACCAAAATCTTCCGCCCCTCCTGGGCGGAGTTTCGACAGTGGCAAGCATAGCGAGGTGGTCCCACCTCACGAAAAACCAAAAAATAAGGGAATCACGAAAATCTAGGATTTACGAGTTTCCTCTTTTTTGGTTTTAAACTTGGGGCATGCCCCAAACCCCATTTTCTTTCATTACATCAATGACCTTTTCCGAATTCTTCGAGATCTGAAATGAGCTTTCTGAATGATTGTTCAGATTCGTTTTTTAGTATTTCCTCTAACAAAGCAAGGCTAGAAATGTGAAGAGCGATTGATTCTTTCTCCACTTTTTCTAAGTTTCGTCTTTCTGATTGTAGCTGACCAATCACTGCTTTCACTGGTGGCAGAATAAGTTCTTGAGATTCGTCTCGTTCAAATCGCTGACAAACTTTCCAAAGATAATACTGACACAAAGGTCGCTTTTTAATCAGTTTTATCATCTTCGCTACTTTCTGAATTACCTTTTAATTTTTCTAAAGTATCCGCTAAATTATACTCTTCCTCAGATCGTTCTTCTTTTTTATTCGCCTTGTCTGTTGCGACATTTTCCATTGCTCGACTTTGGAGCTCTCGCGCACGTCTGATTTCTTCTTCCAATGTTGGTCGAACCAGCTCTGTTTCCTTTTCATACATATGCGCAGCAATCTTTTGTAAAAAATTATCGCTTCGAACAATCAAGTCAGTAAATAATTGTTGCAATTTCACTTTTCCGTTATTCATCGATCGTAACTGAGTTAACAAACTCAAATTAAGAGGCAAAGGTTTAAAACAAAAAACAGTCATCACAATAGAGGCGATACTTTCATTTTCAAATCGAATAATCTCTTCTGACGATTGTTTCTCTTTTTCTAAAAGGCAAACAATCAAATCAGCAAGTGTTTGTTCTTCTCCCTGATTCGCTTTTATTCGAATGGTATGATCTTCAAGGACTGATTCTTCTCTTTCTTCAAAAACAATTGTACGATTCGCAATCTTTTCTAAGATAGCGAAAACTTCTTTCGGACTCGTTTCTATTTTTTTAGTTTCTTCTTTTCCTTGCGTTTCCGTTTTTTCAAAATATGGAACGATTGGGGCATGAGTGATTTGTGTAAGCAGCGTTTGTTTTTCTTTCAGGATCTCCCCAGTTTCACTATTCACTTTTTGTTGGTTTCCTCCAAATAGAAAGACAGGTTCCGCATTATTCTTCAACGTCCTATTTTCTCGAATCCAATCATGGACTTCTTTTGATTCAACTGCTTCTGCACGTTGATAAAGCAGCAACAACTGATTCATTAACGATAAGTTTTTTGTCTTAGGTATACTTTTAAAAAAGCGTTGATAGTTTTTTTCATCTAACCAGTCACTTAAGTGATCGATAACATAGGCACAGATACTATTTGAATCTCCTTCATCTAACAACTTTTGTAAATGAGCATCAATAATAAAATCTTCTTCCACTTGTTCAGCTAATTTATTTTCTAACAGTCCGAGCAACATATCCTGCGTTTCTTTTCGATAATACTTTTGATCATTTCGATAAAAGTATGCCAAAAACATCTGACGTGCTTTCTCAATTTCATTCCCTTCAGCTTTTCCTATGCTATCTTTTGTCTTCAACCATACTTGTTGGACAAAAGCTTGCAAGAGCTTTTCAAGATCATAAGCATCCAATTTTGTTTCAGGCAGTAATGCTTCTGCCTTTACGTATTCCTTCCAAAATGAAGCGGGTAGTTCTTCAAACAGGGCAAGGCACATCGAATAAAAATCAATGGTTATCGGAACGATTGGTAAATCTTGTTTGTCAATAATTTTTGCTTTTAGATTGAATAAATAAGAAACAGCGAATAACTCTTCTTCTGAAAGAGACGTTTGTGTAAAAAACGCCTCATCAATTATTTCATATGGTACGCCTAACGCCTCTGCCGCATATTGAAATAATAAAACAAATGCACTATTCCGTTTTTCTACTCCGTGTCCCGTTAGATAAGCGAAAATGTCATGAGCATGTAAAGCAATGTCTAAAGCTGACAATTCATTCTTGAGTTTTAAATTTCTGGCCAACTTTTTTCTTTTTGCTGTATTCGCTTCTCATAATTGTCAGGAAACAATGTTGGCATTCTTTTTTACTCCTTTATCCCACTTCAAGTTCTGTCTCTTTAACGGAAACTGATTTGTTTTTTTCTTCGACAGCTACTTCCATTGATCGAATCAATTCTGATTTTTGTGTCTGCGTTAAATCTTTAATCGTATCTTTTTCTTTCTCACTCGCTTTAAGTCCCAACTGATTGCTTAAATCTTTTTAGTTGCGATCGGATATTCAATAAACCAGTTCTTAACATAGACAAAAATAAGGTTGTGAATATTATCAACTTTTTCTGTTTTTTGCTTTTGATATGCTTTTAGGATTGTTTTATATAATTCATTAGCTGCGTCGATTCCGTAATTCCCTATATCTTCAAAAATAACTACCGTACTAGTTTCCTTTTCTGCTTTGGCTTTTGCATTGTGAATTGCTTTAACTGTTTTTTGAGCTTCAACAAAATTTGAAGAAAATATTTTTATTAAATGCAATACTTTTTCAGGAACGAATGTAGCAATACTATTGTCTTTCATGATTGATTCAAAGTTATCTAGCAATAATTGATCTTGTAGCTGGTCTTTTTCTGTGGCTATATTGTGTCTATTAGTGTCTAAAGAATTATTAGAAGAATAGAATAGATTGTCTGCGATTTCCGCAAATACGGTGGCTTGATTTTGTTCCTCTTCAACAATTTGAAATACGTCTTCAGTTGTTACTTGCGGTTTTCCTAAATACAAGAGATTAGGAGTACTTTTTATATGTCCATTCTCTTCATGAATTCTACCTTTTTTCTGCTTTAGAAGACCGACTTCTTCCAATTCTCTTTTTATTTTAGAAACTTTTCCTTCACGACATCTTAAAAACCTCATAAGCTCAGATACTGTAAAAATAAAATAGATATTATCCTCTTCATCCACCCAATTATTTTTTACAGAATAATCAAAACGATTTTTGAGAAGCATATATGCAATTTTTGAATCATTTGTGAGTTTGAAGTATTTTTCCCAATATATTTCTTTTAGCTTATAATAAACTCTGACATTTGATACCTCCACATACTTGGATCATTTTTGTATTTTTAAGAAATATAAAAGTAACTATACAAGTTATTAACCTAATTTATAAATGATACATAGCAAGAAAAGAAAAAAGAGAAAAGAGATTTTCCTCCTTTTTCTACAAAATCAATCAAAAATTAATCGATATTTTCCTTTTTCTTTTTTGGATTTAATCCTTTTAAAAACTTATCCTCCAAGGCTAATAGTTCATCATAAACACTCCCCATAGACTGCCCTGATGATAAACTTAAACAGTACAAAAAATCGCAAGGTAACGTTGCTACAGAACGATTTCGGGTCACCCAACTTGCCACAGTAGACTGTCTATAATCATGAATCTCACAAAATTGTTCTACAGTCATCCCTAAGACACCGATAATAAAAACATTGATAGGATAAGGATAAACATAAGTATTGACACTCATAGTCAGTAAGTCCTCCGTTAAGATCTATTATTGCGTATGCAATAATAATAGCCCTCTTCTTAGAACAAAGCAAGTAACGGACAACTAGAAACCTCCAAGCAGAAAAAGAACAGTATCAAAGATATATTGTAAAAGGCAATTTGCACCTTTTATTTTTTACCCTGTGTCTAATTCAAAAAGATTCACTTCTTTAAGGGGGGGAAGGTAGCTGATACTTGTTTAAATGTCTCTTCTACCAAGCTCCCGTTTAATTCAAATACCTCTGTGATCCTTGTTGAATAAGCTAATCTGTTTGCTTTTCTTAATTGAATGACCTTCAGGAACAACATTTTGACTGAAGCAATGATCATTCCGCCATTTCTTCCTCGTGTTACCTTGTAGAAAACCTTATTCTCCTCCCTTAACTCGGTTAAGATCTTATCAAGTGTGCGCTTGGGCATCGTGAGTTCTGAAGCCAACTCTTTTTTAGACATATTTAAATAAGGCTCACTAGCATGACTTTTTTCGCTTAGATAAGCCAATAGATCTTCTTTCCATTCTTTTTTATGACTATATTTTCTTTGTTCTCTTGGCTTTTTAAATTTCCACCAACCACGACGTTGAATAAACAAATCTTTCTCTTGCAGTCCTGCAGAGATCCATTGCTGGCACAGCTCTAAAACAAAATCACGTTGTGCTGCCTGGTAAATTCCAGAATAAGAGCTCATAACGATTTTTCTTACTTCCCCTTCAGTCAAAGGTTCATTTAGTCGCTCATTAAACTCGAACATGTTGTATTCACATGTTTCAAGCGCATATCCCGAAGAGAAATAAGCAAGAGCCAATGTGAAAATCACATTGTTTCGACCTAAACGGCCCTCTCCACCGATAATATCTGCTTTACGTAATAATAGATCGAACCAGGGTTCATCCACTTGTCGATACTCTTTTTTCTCAGGGAAAACAACAATTTTAGCTTCTCGTTCCGATTCAGTTTTTTGACTAGAAGCTGTTTTCATTGACCAATTCAACCATTCAGAAAATGCGTATTGATAAGCTTCCTCGTAAAAAACTATATTTTTTTTGTTTGGAAAACGGGCAATTCCAAAGTGATTACAGCCCACATCGATTCCAGGTAATTGCTTTGCTAATTGTTTACGAATCGTTGTAGAAATACGTTTTGCAACTTCAACTACCTTGAAGTTGCTCTTTTTCGTTACGTAAGCTGGGCTACTCAATGAAAAATACACTTGGTAACCATGATCAGATTCTAAAATCAATGTTGGCATATAACCAATTTGATCTAAACAAGCAAGGACGATCTCCCCTTCGTGATTAACTTTTGTATCGATATCGACAACAAAGGTATTGATTTGGCTTAAATTGTTTTCAGAATGTCCTTTAACGACTGATCGATTCTCGTCAGCATACGTTCCATATCGATACACATTAGGAGTCCAATGTGTAAGCTTGCTTTCGTTTTCAAGAATCGCTTCTTCAGATGTGATCACCATTCCACGTCCAGCATTCATCAACTGTTTCGTACGGTACGCAAAGATAGCACCATTCCTACTAGTATTTTCATACTGAATAGGCTTAATGGTACTATTTCGATATTTATATGTTCGAATACCACTTTTCAAAAGCGTTGTATATAAATTAATCAACATCAACTTTACGTCCTTCCCACAAATTAAAAGAGAACACATCGAATATCTGCCGAAACAGATATACTATGTGTTCTCTCATTAATGTTGATTAATATACTCTTAAAAAGCACATCAAATAAACGTTTTTATGTTGAGTTGCTCGCCTTTTTTTGTTAGAATAGAGGCAATCGGAATTGATTTCCGAGTCCTTTTTAATATAAGTAGTTGGTAGCTACTTACATATTCTTGAGACGAGCGTGAACACATGAAGTATGGTCATGTGATTCAGAAATAATAGATTTTGGTAGAATCTTTTATTTCCGTCTCTTTTTTTATGTAATTTTCTAATATATCGTACCTCATAAATCTTAAATCTGTAAATAACAAGTTTAATGGAAAAACAGTTGCTATAAGAAAGAATGCCTAAATATCAACCTTTTCGTAACCTGAATAAGTGGGTTCTAGATGAGGGATATGATTTTCCGTTAATAGAACATAACTATTGGAACATATTTTAATTTTAAAAAAAGGATCTTTCTAGAACACTAAATATATACCTGCTTAAACTCATTATTCTTCTTATACAAAAATCTTTTTTTGTGTTCCCTCAATGACTTAGAAAATCATGTTTTCTTTAAACTACATGCCACAATAAGCTTATATATATTGCTAAAAATGATGGAATAATTTGTTAGGATTATCAGTTCAAATAGATTATTTAAAAGCATCTAGGTGATAACTAGCTACTTACACAATCATGAGACGAGCGTGAACACATAGTTGCTGTATGTGATTCAGAAGAATAAGTAAGGTCCAACTCACTTATTCTCCCTTCCCTTTTTTCTGCTTTAGGTTTCATAAGTAAGAATATCTGATAACCACTTTTAGTTCAAGTACTAAATCTACTAAAATATATTACATACTACCTTAAGTAGTGATAAACTATTATTATATACTACCTTTATCAAGAATTATATACTACCTTAAATTTAAATACTTATAATTATATACTACTTTAATTAAACATTATCTACTACCTATTAATCTTAATTTTAATATTATGTACTACTTTTATTAATATTTGTCTACTACCTTTATTATTAATATATTTAAGGTAGTAGACAAATAGATGTTTATAGTAGTACATGATATACTTTTTTTAAAAAAACAAGTTTAATTACTAGAATTTCAGTTTATAAATTATCTACTACCTTATTGCGATTAAATACTACTTTAAATATTATGATTCTCTCATTATATACTACCTAAAATATTTATATTACTTACTACCTTTATAATCTATTATTCACTACCTTAATACTATATATGTACTACCCTATGCATTTGTTACATACTACCTTAATTTTTTGTATTTTGTATTAAATACTACCTAAACTACAAATTACTTACTACCATATTAGCCTTTATACCTTCTTTAATTACTACCCACCTATGTGTTTCAAAAAAAGTTTACATTCGTTTCGATCTAAATGACTTATGTACATAATAGCTTAAGTAAAAGCAGTACTCTCAAAAAATATTTTTATGCTCATCGAAGTATGGTAGTAAATAATTATAGAATTTAAAGTAGTACATATTTATATTTTTAAAAATATCATTATATCGGCATCTTCGTAGGTAGTAGTTAATTAAATTTTTTGTAGCACTATTTATGGTAGTATGTTAATATTATTAAAAAGGTAGTAGATAATGCAAGGAGTGATATATCTTGTCAAAGAAATTCGTCATAGGTAATTTCAAAGGTGGAGTAGGGAAGAGTACATGTGCGCAAATGTTAGGGTTCGAAGCAGCTGTTGCAAAAAATCAAAAAACTTTAATCGTCGATCTAGATATGCAAGGAAATACTTCTGACGTAATGAGTTTAACCCATATGAACTTTTCTGAAGAAGAGGGTGGGGGAGACGGAGAGCCTCTTGATTACGAAAATACAATAACCGATGTACTAATTGGAAAAAAACCTATCGATTTAAGTCTTGAATTGGATGGGGAAGTCGACTGGAATAAGATAGTAGATAATGATACTCGAGTTAATCCTAAAGATGCTGTATATAAGGTAGTAGATAATTTATATATCTTACCCGCAGATATGAGTTTTGAACTTTACGACGATTGGATCAAAGATCAGTTCTCGGATTCCGCTGATAAGCTTGTTTATATGCAAAAAAGATTAGGACCGTTACTTGATGAGTTTGACGTTGTATACCTGGACGTACCACCATCAATTTCTATTTATAGTAAGTCTGCGATGTATATAGCTGATTTTGCGATTGTTGTTCTTCAGACTCAGGTTAAATCGATGAGAAATGCCATGCAGTATTTAGAATATATGGATTTCTTCGTTGACGGGTTTGATACGTCTCTAAAAGTTGCAGGGGTGATTCCTTTTATGTTAGAGAGTGGAGACGCTGTCGATCAAGAAATGTATGCACAAGCACAACAAATATATGGCGATCATTTGTTGAAGAATGTTGTATTAAAGAATGCACGCTTAAAGCGATATGACGGATCTGGAATTACGATGGAATTAACTAAAGCAGGAAAACTAAAACAGTGGGATAGACGCTGTCATCATCTGTTTATCAATATATATGACGAGTTGCTTGAACATGAAGCCTGGTATGAGTAGGAGGTCACTTAAATGGCTGATATAAAAGATCTAGGTATTTTCAAAAATAATAAGGGGCTAGATAAAATTAGAGCAGGTACCTCAACTAAAAAAAATAAAAAAAAAATAAAATCTGAAACTCAATCTAAAGATACAGAGAAAAATATAGAAGTAGTAGAAACCAATCATACCAAGGAATCTATTCAAAAATCTCAGATAACCCCTACTAAAAGTACGGAAAAGAAAGCTATTCAATCTAAGAAAAAATCCGATGCATCAAAGAAGGTAAAAGGGGTAGGGGCTCCAGTAAGAAAATTCGATCGTTCTTTTTCTGCACAAATGCCTTTAAAACTATCGCCTATTTTAAACGCAACCTCTAGAGTCATGGTTGAAAAATATGAAACTAACTTAACTAGAGACGAGTTATTGAGAAAAGCTCTTGATGAATACATCAAACAACATCTAACTCAAGAAGATAAACAAGACCTTTTTAATAATGTTATGAGAGAAGTAGAAATGTTCAGAAAGAAAAAACCTACTATTCCTGAAACTGATATAGATGGTACTGTGATTCGAACAGTTGATGAAATCGAGGCAGAAACTAATACAATTATACGTAACAACTGGGGAATGAATTATAAACACTAAAAAGATACTACCATAATTTATAAATTATGGTAGTATCTTTTTATTTAAAATAATAGTAGTACATAATACAGTTCCAAATGCTCAGTATACCTCTTTCTTTTTATGAACTAGCTTTAGCTAGGTTAAACAACTGACAAATATAAACTAAATAACAGAGAAATGTCTTGCAATAATTGATTTTGTAGAGAGACATATATTAAAATAATTGCGAGGTGTTTTTGTATGTCAGAAATTCATTATGGACGTGGTTATGTCTATTCTATTCAATATCATCTTGTTTGGTGTGTAAAATATCGACATGATGTTTTGTATGGTCAGGTAGATATTGATGTCAAACAGTTTTTGAAACAAATTGCTGATGATAATAATATAAAAATTATGGAAATAGAATCAGATAAAAACCATATTCATTTACTCATTGAATGCACCCCACAACACTATATTCCTAGTATTGTTAAAGCATTTAAAGGCGTATCCGCTAGACTGCTGTTTAAAAAACATCCTGAACTTAAACAACTCCTTTGGGGTGAACATCTTTGGAATCCATGCTACTTTGTAGCTACTGTTAGCGAAAATACAGAAGAACAAATTAGAAAATATATACAAAATCAGAAAAAGAAAAGAGGTGAATCCGTATGCTACAACATAGGGCTTATAAATTTAGAATCTATCCTAATCAAGAACAAGAAATATTAATGACTAAAACTATTGGCTGTTCAAGATTTGTCTATAATTATTTTTTGAATTTGTGGAATCATGAATATACGACTATTGGAAAAGGATTATCTTATAATTCTTGTTCTGCCATGCTTCCACAAATGAAAAGAAATGCAGAGACAATTTGGTTAAAAGAAGTTGACAGCATTGCGATTTAATCCTCATTGAAAAATCTTTATGATGCTTTTTCTTGCTTCTTTAAAAAACAAAATAAACGACCACAATTTAAAAGTAAAAAACATCCTATACAAAGTTATACAACTAAAAATACGAATAATAGTATCGTAATTAGAAATAATTTCGTAAAACTACCTAAGTTAGGACTTGTTAAATTTGCGAAAAGTCAAGAGCCCAAAGGGCGAATATTAAATGCTACGATTCGAAAAAATTCGAGTGGTAAATTTTTTGTTTCTATCCTGTGTGAAGAAGAAATATTTGAGTTTCCTAAATCTAATTTCGCTATTAGAATTGATCTTGGTATAACTGATTTTGCAATCCTTTCTGATGGTGAAAAGATTGATAACAATAAATTTACGTCAAAAATGGCAAAAAAACTCAAACGTGAACAACGTAAGTTATCAAGACGTGCAATTATTAGTTAAAAAGAAAGGTATCAATCTCTTTGAAGCCAAGAACTACCAAAAACAAAAACGAAAAGTAGCACGACTACATGAAAAAGTAATGAATCAACGCAATGACTTTTTAAATAAGTTGAGCACAGAGATTATCAAAAACCACGATATTATCTGTATCGAAAACTTAAATACAAAAGGTATGTTGCGTAATCATAAACTAGCAAAAAGTATTTCGGATGTTTCATGGTGTAGTTTTGTGACTAAGTTACAATACAAAGCTGACTGGTACGGTCGGAAAATCATCAAAGTAGATAAATGGTTTCCATCTAGTCAAATCTGTTCAAATTGTGGACACAAAGACGGCAAGAAATCTCTAGAAATTCGAGAATGGACTTGTCCTGTTTGTCATGCTCGTCATGACCGAGATATCAATGCTAGTATCAATATTCTGACCGAAGGTCTAAGATTACATTCCATGGGATTAGCTTAAATCCAATCATTAAAAACCGTAGGAACTACGGGGATAGCTTGGTAAATAAGAGAAACCGCTGTGAGTAAAGAAATACGCTTGCAAGTATGCTCTATTCCCAAGAATCTCGTGACTTTAGTCATGAGAGGTTCAAAGCTAACACAAACAACTATTGTAACCTATAGATAATTTTAGATTGAATCAATAGACGATAGTAAGTTGTCTATATTATATACTACTATAAATTATTAGTTCGGGTAGTAACTTCTCACACGGATAATAATAGTAGTATATAATATATTCTTCCTAAGCAATTTTACATAAAATAACTTAATAGTAATATAGTAGTAACATAATAAATTACTATTATATTACTACTATAAATACTTTTATTTGAATATCCGCTTCAATACTATTTTGATAGTTAATTCGATTACTTATAAAGCATTCAACGCATCAATTGTGGCAGCATTATCAATATGCGTATACAAAGTCGTGGTAGTAGTATTAGTATGCCCTAATTGCTGAGCTGTAAGAACTAGTGAATTAGTTTGTTTATATAACCTTGTGGCTAACGTATGGCGTAGCTTATGAGGACTAACTTGTACTTTGAATCCCTTTGAATATTTCGCTACCATGCGCTCAATTGCTATGCCTGTCATTCTTTTGGAATCACCTTTATAAATAGTCAAGAACATGACTTTCTCACTGTCAGTAGCCTTATAACGGCTGCTACGAATTTCTAGATAGTTTGCTAAATACCCCATAGCAAAAGCCGCAATATTTACAGCATCTCTTTTATTGCCTTTTCTTGTCACTATCACTTTATTTTTATCTAAAGACAGATCATCAATATTAATATTCACTACTTCAGATAATCGTAATCCAGATCCTAAGATTAAGGCATTAATAGCAAGATCTCGTTCAACATCCCTCAAATAATAGGAGAGAGCCTTAGCACTCAAAGAATTTTTGTATTCAAACTCAATGTAGTCTAAATAGTTTTGAGTATCTTCGTCTAAAAATAATTTTTTCTCGATTGCATTTGCTCGAGCAGCAAGTGTCGTTCTATCGGCTATCGTCGCAACCTGTTCCATAGGATTAGTCTCTAGATACGGTACGCCATTTGGATTATTTGAGCTAGAGGAGAGATACTTGAACAATACCTTTAACGCAGTTATATTGCGATTGATTGTTGCAACAGATAACCCTAAATTATTGCTATCTTGCAAATGATATTTAGTAGTTTCTTTCTTTACATTTTCTTTTGAACGTCTTTTCAGATGAGATTTATATAAATTTAATTCATAAGGAGTTATTTTTTTTAACGACTGAATAGAAGTATCCGAAATAATAGATTCTCCAATTAACCATTGAAAAAATAACTTATAATTTTTCATATATTCCAGAGTAGTGTGGGGGACTGATCTTGATCTTCACGAGCCTGAACAAAATCTTTCATATAATCTGGCATTTGAACTAATAATTCATCAATTTTTTTATAAGCATCTTTATATTTCATTAAAATCAACCTTTCTTTACAAATAGGGGAGAGCCCCCCCCCTTACAATCGGACTATACCAATTTATTAGTCATGCGTCAACAAATAAGGGGCCTTTTTTTAATAAACGGAGAGAGAGAATATATATTATATAGAAAGATACATCTTTC